>JAATVJ010000105.1 GCA_014523515.1 Nitrososphaerales archaeon TH1177
GGAACTTATCCTGTTACTTTTATATCAAATCTTTGTGATTCTGAACTTTATGCAAAGTTTGATAATAAAGTTGAAGAATTAAATGCTCCAGAATGTAAAATGGTTTCAGAACCAGTTACATTGAATGCAGGTGAGAAAACAATAATTCAACGTATTTCAGATATATCAGGTATAACATATAAGGCTTTAGATGAAGGTAAATCAAATGCAAAAGCTATTCTTCCATATACAATAAATGTCTCTGAGGATATTTCAATAAATAGTCATATTAAAAATCCATTTACAGTTACTATAAATCCGAATCCTTTTTAAATTACTAAATTATGATTTAGTATTTAGATTTAATCATATTGTATTATTTTTATGAGCTATGACATAACTGATTGTTACACCTCCCTACTATCCTATATGTAGTATCAAAGCTTCCGATATTAGAAGAATCAGAAGACAATACATAAGAATTTGAAGCATCTTTTGATATGTGGATTTTATTAGATGCTGATTGTGACTTTGTTTCAAATATTTGTGAATATGATTCTGCAATTCCAATTATTAGAAAAACTATTTATTGTCAATATACTTCGAGCTTATCCCAAAAGTAGATAGGAATATAATTCATTCCTTTCTTTATGATATTAATAATTGGATAATAACAATAATACAAAATATTATGTTAGAACAATTAAAGTATTCTAGACAATCTCTATGGAATGAAATTAAAAATATTTTACCATATGAAAAATCAGGTAACATTATAGGCACATTAGTTGTTCCTTATAGAAAAGTAATTGATGGTATCATATTTGTCTTGAGAAAGGAATATCGATGGAAAATATTACCAAGAGAATATGGTTCTGGTTCAACATGTCATTGAAGATTTCAAATGGGTACAATCATGTATATTTAATAAATTATGGATCAGATTACTAAAACTTTATGATAACAACAGAGAGGAATCAAATTGACATAGCAATCTCTTGACAGTATTTCCGTAAAATCATCTTTAAGGGGTAAGAGACGATGAATATTGGTTATTATCATTCCAAAGAAGTAGAACAAGAAATTATTAAAAGGGGGTATATACCATATATAAGAAATAGAAGAGAACAAGAAAAGGTATCAGGTAAGAAGTATCATACGGCAAAAATATTGAATGTTGAGGGAAAGAACAAAATCATTACACAATAACAGATTCAGGAAATTGTTTACAAGGTATGAAAAGAAGGAAAAGAGAATTATCTCGGTCTTGGGTAGATAGCTACTAACATAATTGTTTACAGGTTATAAAGTTTTGTATATCAAGTCACTGATATTAATCTTAGGTATGCAATTATATCATATTAAGAATTAATAAAATTTTTCACCTAGCATATAAAACATTCTCTTTTCCAATATTCTTTATAACTCTCTTTTCACATTCTTGACCTTCTGGAGGATTTAAATCAGTACTCGAAACACATGCAAAGAATTTATCGCCTATCTGGATCTTTCCAATATTTGTATCTCTATCAAAAGTAAATGTTCTACTTATTGTATATCCACCGATTTTATCAAATTCTTCTTGAACATTATCAATAACTGCTGATTTAATTTGACCTTTTACCATTGCAATAATTTTTAGTTTTTGAGTATTTTTTCTATCTTCAAGTGGTGAATAAACTTTGACTTTGACTGTATCTTTCTCTTTTTGTTTCTCACCTTCTTCTTCTTGTTGATTTATATTATTACTGACACTCTTATCTGCGGTTATCAATTGTGAATATTTGCTACTGCTATTGTTAAAAATATTTTTGCTTTCTTGATAAACAAGTGAACTAGGTGAAAATAATCGTGAAATAGTTGGTTCATCAGGTCCTGCAAGATCTCCTTCATCACAATCAAAATAAGTCAAAGAATCGGTAGACTCTCTCTGTAAATCTTTAACATGATATGCACATACAAAAAATTCATCACGGTCACCTGCTTGTACAATATCAGTTTCTTTTTTTACTGCTAGATTAACATTTAGAGATTTCTTTGATGGTTCTATCTTGTCTAATGTTACATTTTTTAAAACTTCTTGACCATTGATAAAAGCAACAATATTTAGATATCCTCTTTTCTCAAGATTTAATAAATTGATACGTGATTTAACTAATACTTTGTCCTCAAGATTCAAATCATCTTCTTCAGCATAAGTGTCATCATCATGGGGATTAATTATTTTATCTTCATCATTTGTTTTCTTTATCATATTTGTATTCTCAATATCACTACTCATTTCCTGTGGCTTATTAGGCGGATGCTGAACCAAATTATCTTTATTATTTAAATTATTAGTATTGGTATTTTCTGCTTCTTGTTTTGCTTCTTTTTCATCATCACCAATGTATTCTCCAGGATCAAAAATATAATCAAAATCTTCTTCCTGTATGTTATTGTCATTCTTTATTGCATAGGATGATTCAAGCCAAAACATAAAGAATAGAATACTAGATATAACTGATAATGCAATTATTAAATTTCTATTAAATATTCTATTCTTCAATTAATTTTACCTCTATTATTTTGACTATAAAGTAATAAAATCTAACTAATATATAATATGATAAATTCAATTTATAATTTGAATAAATAGTCATACAGATTGTAAATAATACAATAAATTTTTTTGAATGACTATATCTTACCTTCATTTATCTTTATAAGCATCTTTATCCCTAATAAAGTAAAATGAAAAAATAGTTAGTAGAATCTTCTTTTAATTTTTTATATATAAAGAAAATAATTTTAAAATTAAATAATATATTTATAATAAATATAACTCATTATATTAATTTCTTAATTAACATTTAAAAGCAATAGCACTGTAAATGTAGAGTTTTTCTCCATATATAATCCCCGTGATATATCATTGATTTAATTTTTAGATAATTTGTTATAAAAAATTACACTTACACAAATCATTGATATAATTATATTTTTTATCAATGATCTTTATTATTTTCTTAAACAAATAAACTATTTTTGATTGTCATATTATATTTCGAGAATAGAATATTACTTAATCACTTTTTATATCTCTTCTATGATTTCATTACATAAAAAATATGAAAGGAATAATTTTCGATATGGATGGTGTTTTAATTGATGCAATGCCATTTCATGCTGAAGCAGTAAAAATTGCAATAAAAGAAGAAGCTAACTATGAGATAGACAAAAAAATAGTTTATCAATTAGAAGGTATGCCCATGGATCAGTTGGTACAAGAAATCTTTAAAAGAAATAATGTCAATAAAAAGATAGATAACGATTTAGCAGAAAAAATAAGTGAAAGAAAAAAACAAATATTTAAAGAAATTGAAAATACTCCACTTATTGAAGGCGTAAAGGATCTCATCAAGGAACTAAATGAATGTAATTGTTTAAAAGCAATTGTTACTGGTGCCGCAAAGAATGAGATAGAAGCAACTATTGATAAAATGATTGGATTAAAGAATTTTGATGTAGTAATTTCCGGAGATGATGTAGAGCAGGGAAAACCACATTCTATGCCATTCATCGCAGCATTACAAAAAATGAATATAAAATCATCTGAATGTATAGTAGTAGAAAATTCCCCCTTGGGAGTGGAAGCAGCAAATAAGGCTGGTATCAAATGCATTATCACACTCAACAATACACCACTTGATATTTCGTCTGATTTTGATAATCTCATATTAAAAGAAACGAAAATCTTTCAAGATACTAAATCTACAATAGATTTCTTAAAGAAGTGGTGTTGTAATAATAA
>JAATVJ010000106.1 GCA_014523515.1 Nitrososphaerales archaeon TH1177
AACTAAAGATTGAACACCATTTCCTAAATCCATTACTACTTTAAATGATCTAGACTTTATTTTTTCAACATCTATTAGAGATAAGACTCTGTCAATGTAATCATTTATAATATTTTCATCTGAAATAGTCTTATTTGTTCCATCTATTTTTGCAAATTTCCTACTATAAAAAATCTCTTCAACCTTTATTTCTCCTTCTCTTGAAATCTCTACCCCATCATTAGCAGATGGTTTAATTCCATTGTATTCGGGAGGATTGTGAGAAGCTGTAATCATTATTCCCCCTTTGCATTTTTTATCTTTAACAGCGAATTGTAAGCAAGGTGTTGGTAATTGACCAGCCATGATTACATCTAAGCCTCCAGAATTTAATACAGCTGATACGATATTTGATAAAAGAGGACTGGAATTTCTACCATCATATCCTACAACAATAGGTCCATTCTTAAAATATGTTGCTAATGCATATGTTAAATCTATAACTAGGGAAAAAGTTAACTCTTTTCCGTATATTCCTCTAACACCATTAGTCCCAAATAATCGTTTATTAGATTCTTTTTCTTGCACTTTGAATATCAATAACCCTTAATTTAAGAATAGATAAATTTGGCTGTTATAAATTGTAATTCTAGTGAGTGCGGGGGTTGCCAAGCCTGGCCAACGGCGCAGGTCTGCCCTTAATCTATCTGTATAGATTGATAGATAGAGGCAGTGCGATGCTTAGAAAGAAAGATAATAAAATAGATTGGTCAGGTATCGACTTGATTTTCCTATAACCCTGTTCCTCAGGGATTCGTGGGTTCAAATCCCACCTCCCGCATTACAAGATATAAAGATGTAAAATTTCACTAAATAATAGAAGGTAAAATCATTTTATTTTATTTGATTTGATTTTATTTTATTTACCTTAAAAAAATTATTATTTTTAGAAATATTCGAAATCGGCAAGTCTTAAAGTAATTTATAGCAAAGGTATCAATAATACAAAAGAACTAGAATAACGTTTTTTTTGTAATGGTAAAATAGAAGAGACCATTCCAAGGAGAATATGCAAAAAAATTTAATTTCATTTGTTTTAACAAATGACATTATTTTCTTATTATATCATATCAATTGGAGAATATATATACACACATACACACACATACTCATAGCTATATATAAAATAAAAAATAAAATTTGGCTAATTCTTTCTCTTCACAATAGAGAGTTATCAAAATCATCGACTATATAATATAACGGTAGATAAGGCAAAAAAAGAGGAAAAAACAAATGTTTTAAAAAATAGAAACCAATTACTAGGTAATTTAGAATTGTAACTTTTAGATCATATAATATTAATATGTATTCTATAATTAAGACTTTAAGAATCCATCCAAATCTAAAAAATTAAAAAATTTTTTATTTATTTTTTATTTATTTAAAAAAAGTTATTACAAGTAAAAAAATATTATCTTTGAATTTAAAATTAATTTGGGTAGTTTAATAATTCATTTGTTAGAAAAAAGTATTTTACTTCATCATAAAGATTTTATTCTCCTGTAAATATACACACTAGCATAAATTTTTCTATATTACATCTATAATTTGTAAAATTGTTTTTTAAATTTACAAGCATTGATTTTTTTCTTTATGCGTATGAAAATGGTTTTGACAATAATCGTTCCCACAATCATAACAATGCCAACCTGATAATGTATAACAAATCATACATTTTCCGACAGGTTTGTTATAGTCAAAGTTTTTTTTTTTAGATTTTTGCGATGCTTTAGAACTGTTGGCAGTATTACGTTTAACTTGTGCTTTCATTATAATCTACAACCTTAATTGAAATTAAACCTCACTCACATTCAAACTCTTACCATTTCATACTACACAGGTATGCGATTTTTGACACTATTTTGTTGTTATTTGTGCTTTTTATGATTGTCTTTTTCAAACTCTGTAATTATTATTTTATATAATTATTTAAGGTTAACCCCTCAAATATAAATAAATTAATTATAAACCAAATGAAAAACCATTTCTATTTTATCATCATAAGCAAGTTAATCAACTATAAAAGGTGTAAATTTATTTGAATAATAGTATAATCTATAATCTTTCTATTTACTTTTGAAAGATGATTTTATTGTTTATTTATGGAAGAGTTTGAAAAGCTAAATAATATTTCTAATTTTTTTTCTTATCTCAAGTATATTTTCTATTATATTATTTCTAATTAGAAAAAATTAGAATTTAGATTAATTTTCATTGAGATAGTAAAAAATTATCTCATGGAGGTAACATTTTAATAGTCTTTATTTTGTAAAGAGATAGATGATCCCAAAGGGTGATATTAAATAATGAGTAAACCATATTATGTTAAATTTGAAGTACCACAAGATTTGGTAAGTGCAATTTATGAAGCAGTGAGAATAGCAAAGGATAGTGGCAAAATAAAAAAAGGAACAAATGAAACAACCAAAGCAGTCGAACGTGGTGTTAGTAAATTAGCAATTATTGCAGAAGATGTAGAACCTCCAGAAGTAGTTGCACATCTTCCAATTATATGTGAAGAAAGAAATGCTCCCTATGTCTTTGTTCCTAGTAAACAACAATTAGGAGAAGCAATGGGAATAACTGTTGGTTCTGCAGCTGCTGCTATTATTGATGCAGGAGAGTCACAGCATATTTTAGATGAAATTATAAATTCAACAAAAAATAAAAATACAAAGTCTCCTCCAAATCCATAATAAAAATTAGGTGTTATAATTCATGAGTAAAACAATAGAGGAAAAAGTAGTACCGGCTGAAGTGATTCAGATCGTGGGTAGAACTGGTATCGCAGGAGAAGTAATTCAAGTAAGAGTCAAAGTTTTAGAAGGAAAAGATAAGGGAAGAATTCTAACTAGAAATGTGAAGGGTTCTGTTAGAATGAATGACATCTTAATGCTTCGTGAAACAGAAAGAGAAGCAAGAAAAATAAAGTAATCAAAAATATATATATATAAACAGAGAAAATAATGTAGGTTTAATTTAAAATGAGTAAAACAGCTACTTCTTTACGCAATTGCATTTTTTGTGGACAACATGTTTCTTCTGCTCACGGAATCATGCTAGTCAAGAATGATGGATCTATTCAATGGACTTGTTCCAACAAATGCAAAAAAAATCATAGACAATTAAAAAGAGATCCTAGAAAGATGAAATGGACCAACAAATACGTTAAAGGTGGAATTAAGATCTCTAAATCCTAAAATCGAATGATAATACAGCGATAGAGAGAAAGAGAAAGAAAGAGAAAGATACATGACTGAGCAAACACTAATAGTTATAAAACCCGATGCTTTTGAACGCAAATTGACAGGTCAAATTCTGTCACGATTCGAAAACAAGGGGTTCATTATTAAAGAATTAAAATCATATATTTTTACAAAAGAAAAGGCAGAAGAATTCTATTCTGTACATAAAAATAAATCTTTTTTTACTGAACTTGTTTCTTTTATTTCATCATCTAAAGTTGTTGCTTGCATTTTAGAAGGAGAAAATGCAATTAATACTATAAGACTATTGATTGGTTCAACTCGATCTTTTGATGCTCAACCAGGAACTATTAGAGGGGATTATGGTCTTGGTATTACAAATAATATTATTCATGCTTCTGATTCATATGAAAGCTTCATAAAAGAGTCTCAAGTGATTTTTACGTAGTATCCACGTGACATTAAGACAGCCAGTAGTAGTTGTATTGGGGCATGTAGACTCTGGGAAAACTTCTTTATTAGATAAGATTAGGGGTACAGGAGTACAAGCTCGCGAGGCTGGAGGTATTACTCAACATATTGGAGCAAGCTTTTTTCCAATTGAAACAATCAAAAAAATTACAGGGCGTTTATATGAACGTCTTACTAAAACAGATGACCAAATTCCTGGATTATTATTTATTGATACTCCTGGTCATGAAGTTTTTGCCAATTTGAGAAGTAGAGGAGGATCTGCAGCAGACATAGCTATAGTTGTTGCAGATATAAACAAGGGTTTTGAGCCACAAACAATAGAAAGCATAGAGATACTAAAAAAAAGAAAAGTTCCATTTGTTGTAGCATTAAATAAAGTGGATATGCTTTCAGGATGGAAAGGAAAAAAGAAAGGTGATATAAATATAGGTAAACAAAAGCAAATTAAAAGAGCAGCAGCAGCAGCAAGTTTGCCCTTTATATCTGAAGAAATAAAAAACCAGGAATCACATATTCTTACTCTTTTAGATGAAAAAATTTACACAGTGGTAGGATCATTATCAAGAATGGGTTTTAATTCAGAAGCATTTTGGCGTATTAAAGAATTTGATAAAGAATTAGCTATAGTTCCAATTAGTGCTGTTTCTGGAGTTGGAATACCAGAATTAATGACGGTATTGGTAGGATTGGCACAACAATATATGAAAAAACGGTTAGAAAGACATGATGATTATATTAGAGGTATTGTCCTGGAAATTAAAGAAGAGCAAGGTCTCGGTCCTTCTGCTAATATGATACTAATAGATGGTACTATAAAGCAGGGAGATATGATCATGGCTGCAAAAAGAGATGAAATAATAGTAACTAAAGTTAAGGCTTTATTACTTCCAAAACCTTTGGATGAAATGCGTGATCCTCGTGATAAATTTAGATCGGTGAATGAGGTAATCTCAGCAGCAGGCCTAAAAATAGTTTCTCCTGATTTAGAGGGCGTATTAGCAGGAACTCCTTTGTATGTTGTAAAAAATAAAGAAGAAGAAAATAAAATTAGACATCTTATTGAATCAGAGGTCAAAGATACTTTTATAAATAATACTAATTCTTTAGGAGTGATTCTTAGATGCGATACCGTAGGATCACTTGAAGCAATAATTGATATGTTGAAAAAAGAAAATATTCCTATACAAACTGCCGATATTGGTAATATAACAAGAAGAGATGTTTTGGCTTCATCTGCTGTTAAAGAGAAAGATAGATACCTTGGAGCTATATTGGGTTTCAATGTTAAAGTTTTGGATGATGCCAAAAGAGAGTCAGCAGAAAGAGAAGTGCAAATTTTCAATGAAAAAGTGATCTATAACTTAGTAAGAAACTATACTGATTGGGTTCAATATCAGAAGGAACATGCTGATTCTATTATATTCAATGAAATTCCTCCTATATGTAAAATACAATTTTTAAAAGGATTTGTATTTAGAAGAAATGATCCTGCTGTTTTTGGTGCTGAAATACTGGTAGGAAAGCTTAGACAAAAAATTCATATCATAAATGAGAATGCCGCGAAGGTTGGAATAATTCATCAAATTCAAGATAAAGGAAAAAACATTGAAGAAGCTACAAAAGGTATGCAAGTTGCTATATCTATAAGAGGTCCTACAATTGGGAGGCAAATTAATGAAGGTGATATTTTTTATACTGATTTAAATAGTAGGCAAGCAAAGTTATTAATTGAAAGATTTCAGCATAGGCTTGATGAGGAAGAAAAAAAAATATTTGATTTTATCTTGGAATCAAAAAGAAAATCTGATTCAGCATTTGGGTATATATAATATCATATAAAATCGAATGCACTTTTTTTGTAATGTTACGAAATTTGCTATTATTATTATTATTTCATATGATATCTATAGATTTTTAATTCAAAATCATTAATTTAGGTAATACAGAAAAAAAAATAATTATATGTATAAAATAAGATTTTACCAGTAAAAAAGTAGATGGTACACGGATATTAATGAACGAAAAGGAGAAGGTAAAATAACAATTGGTTAAAGGTGTTATAATATTGAATAATTATATATCCTAATGTACTTTTTCAAGGATATTTTCTAATCCTTTTTCCCCGATAGCTCCTACAGCTCTTTCTAATGTTTGTCCCTTAAAAAATATAATAAAAGTAGGAATTGCATAAACGTCGTATTTTACAGCAATAGATTGATAGTCATCTACGTTGAGCCTTCCAAAATTTATTTTATCGGAATATTTTTTTGCAAGCTTGTCAAATACAGGTACCATAAATTTACAAGGACCGCACCAAGTAGCCCAAAAGTCAACAAGGATAGGTTTATTTTGATTTATGGATTTTTCAAAATTGTCTTCTGAAAGTTCAATTATCAAATTATTATGATTATTATTGTTACTTTGAGTATTTTTATTTATCCTTAATCAATAGTTTATTAAACAAAAATATCTGAGATTATGGAAAAGAAGATAAAAAATTATTTTATAGATCTACTAAGAATCTTGCAGTATAATAACCATCTTGGTTTCTTTTTATTTGCATTTCATGATATGTTATGGATTTTACTTCTACTTTATATTCATGTTTCTCTAAATTGATTATCTCTCCCTTCCCAGTACCTTCAAGTCTATAAATTGCATTATCTTTTGAGCTATACTCTTTACTATCTGCAAAATCGAGGTCATTTGCTATTATTAGTTCCTTTTCTTCAGCAATTATTTTTTCAGTTTTTTTATTGTTATTTGTAATAGCTGTATATATTTTTGAAAATGATAATGAATCAAATTTTGTAATAATAATTCTATCGATATAAATTGCTAATATTATTTTCTCTATCCAATTATAAAGTAAACTTTTAAAATCATGTCCTTCTGCAATGATCTTGATTGAAGCAGTTAAATCCACCTTGGAGGTCTCAAACATGGCATTAACTAATCCAATAGCAGAATTCTCAAATAATTCTTCTAAGGTATTTCCATAAGATTCTACTATAAGATCAGTCATATGATCTAGATATCTGAATTTCTTCTTCTCCCCCGCTTCTCCTACTTCTAATTCTTCTTCTCCTCCTCCTTCTTTCATCTTTAACTAAAATGCTTAAACTATATTATAAAAATACTGAAAAAAGCGGAAAATCTAAATTCCAACATTTTTGAATTTTTAATGTGAAGATAGAATTACCAAGAGGAATGCGAGATTTATCTTATGAAGATACGTTATATTTAGAATATATTAGGACAAAATTTTATGAGACTATTTCTTATTTTAATTTTCAAATCATTGAACCATCTCCTATTGAACTATTATCAACACTCGAAGCGAAAAGTGGAGAATCAATAATAAATGAGATTTATAATTTCAAGGACAAAGGTGGACGTGATATTGCTTTACGCTATGACCTTACAATAGGTATAACTAGATTTGCAGTATCAAAGAGGGAACTACGCATACCTATAAAATTGGCAAATTTTGGTGGTGTATTCAGATATGATGAACCCCAAGCTGGTAGATATCGATATTTTCATCAATGGGATATAGAAATTTATGATAATTTTAACTCTGAAACTGAAGCTGAGGTAATCGAATTTGTTTCAAATTTTTTCAACAATATAGGCCTTGAAACCATTATTGAAATAAGTGATAGAAGAATTATTGAAGAATATATTAAAACAAAGTATGATCTTTATGATGAAAATTTAATTGGCGAAATTTTTAGAGCAATTGATAAAGTTTCAAAAAAAGGAGTAAGACAAGTTTGTATGGAATATAAGGATATTCTTGATGCCACTATTCTTGAAGATCTTTTAGAAATTTGTTCTTTTAAGGGGGATATATCAGATATTATTTCTCATGAAAAATTAAAGAATCTACAAAGTATCAGATTCCTGCAAAATTTATTCACCTCATTGGAATTGAGAAATATTAATAACAAAAAAATAAACCTTGGAATAGTTCGCGGCTTAGACTATTATTCAGGAATTGTATTTGAGGTGTTTGATCAGATTTCCAATATTGGTTCTATTGTAGGAGGAGGAAGATATGATAAACTACCTAAAATATTTGGCAGGTCCGATTTAGGAGCAGTGGGCGCAGCGGGCGGCGTAGAGAGAATAATTCTAGCTTTACGATATCATAATAAACTACCACAACAATATAGAAAAATTATTTACATTGCAAATAGCAGTGAATCAGTTAGAAATCAGTCTCTTTTAATTTTAAGTAATTTGAGAAAAAAGGGCTTTATCGTAGAATATGATTTGTCTAATAGACCTCTTAGAAAGCAACTTTACGATGCTTCATCCAAGAATGTAATTTTGACTATAATTGTTGCTCCAGAAGAATTTTCAATGAACAAAGTAATTATTAGAAATATGAAAGATGGAAAGGAAATGGTTGAAAATATAGAAGATTTAGATAAAAAACTTGCTCAATTTCTATAGTTTTATCATGGCAATACTTTTCATTTTTATGATTCCACTATTTTTCTTTTGATATACATTTCGTATTATCAAGTCTGGTGGGTCATAACTAATATAGAGATCCCCTTCTTCTAGATCGTTTGTATTATAATTAATCTGAATATCTTTTTCATTTATGCCATTATAGCTTAGAGTTTTTTTTGCTTTATCTATTATTTCTTGATCTGATGTATTTGGAGCAAAAAATACTCTTTTAGAATACTCTATAACCATAATAAAATAAATCAGTTTAGTTACGTATAATAAATGTAAATCTTGTTTTGTTAAAGGATTATTACATTTTTATTATTTTTTTTTATTAGTAATACGTTTCTTTAACTTTTTTTAGTTAGATGATCTATTTTTACTATTTTTTTCATCATTTTCTCGAGAGATTTTTATTTCATTAAAACTCTAATTATAAAATATATTGTTGAGATTTTATCATCATCAATTAATCATAAAGTATATTTGTATTAACTGAATACTCGTTTCTGGGATATAGTTAGTGACAGAATCAATTCAACATGATGTTATTATTATTGGATCAGGATTAGCGGGCTTGAGAGCTGCAATTGCTGCAGCAGCATATGGAAAAAATAATATCAGTATTGGTGTATTTTCTAAAGTCCAAGTAATGCGTTCTCATTCTGTATGTGCAGAAGGAGGTACTGCTGCAGTTTTGTTTGAAGATGAAGGAGATAACCAAGAGTCTCATATATACGATACAATAAAAGGAAGCGATTTTTTGGCAGATCAAAATGTAGCTGAAAAATTAGCAAGGAGCATTCCTCATGAAATTTATCAGTTAGATCATTGGGGGATGCCTTGGTCTAGAAGAGAAGATGGCCGTATTGGGCAAAGAAAATTTGGTGGATATTCTTTTCCTCGTGCTACCTTTGCCCAAGATAAAGTTGGTTTTTATGCAATGCAGACTCTATACGATACATGCCAAAAATATGATAATATCAATTTTTACAATGAATGGTTTTGTACTAGTATTCTTAAAGAAAATAATCTCTTTCGAGGAGTTACAGCAATTGAAATGAAAAATGGAAATTTTGTGAAAATTAAATCCCCTGCAGGAATTATCTGTACTGGAGGTGCTGGTAGAATATATAGCTTCTCTACTTATTCTTACTCTTCTACGCCAGATGGTATTGATATGGCTTATCGAGCAGGACTGGCTATGAAAGACATGGAATTTGTTCAATTTCATCCTACAGGTATCTTGCCATCTGGAATCTTAATAACTGAAGGAGCCCGTGGAGAAGGAGGTTATCTTATCAACAATGAAAATGAACGATTTATGAAAAAATATGCTCCAGAAAAAATAGAGCTTGCTCCTCGAGATGTAGTCTCCAGATCAATGATAAGGGAAATACAAGAAGGAAGAGGATTTAAACATGAGTCAGGGTATGACTGTTTGAAATTAGATTTAACACATTTAGGTGATGAAAAGATTAAAGAAAGACTTGCTGGAATTAGAGAAATTGGATTAAAATTTTCGGGAGTGGATATAATTAACGAGCCTATTGAAATTAGACCCGTTTGTCATTATATGATGGGGGGAATTCATACCGATGTTGATGGCAAAACTGAGCTTGGAGGTTTGTGGGCTGCAGGTGAAGCTGCATGTAATAGCTTGCATGGTGCAAATAGATTAGGAGCAAATTCAACATCTGAATGTATTGTTTGGGGAAAAATAACTGGTGAACAAGCAGCACAATTTGCATTGGATAAAAAAGGAACTTCTACAATGGATATCTCTAATGATCAAGTTCTTTCAGAAGAAAAAAGAATTTTTGATGGAATTTTTAGAGGAAGAGGAGAAATTAATCCATATGAAGTCAGAAAAGAATTAACAGATACTATGGACGATAGAGCATATGTTTTTAGGACAGAAGATGATCTCATATCAGGATTAAAAAAAATAAGAGAACTGAAAAATACAACGTGGAAACATGTTGATGATCAATCAAAGGAATATAATACTAATTTTATTAATGTAATGGAGATTGATGCTATGTTGCGAACAGCAGAAGTAGTCTTAATGGGAGCTATAAACAGAAAAGAATCTAGAGGAGCACATTCTAGAATAGATTATCCAAAGAGAGATGATGCAAATTTTTTAAAACATACATTAGCTTATTATAATTCTGAAAAAGAACCCAAATTGTCTTGGCATCCAATAATATTTACTCGATATGCACCGGTGGAGAGGAAGTATTGAAATGACCTCAGCTTCATCCACAAAAAAAAGAAGAATTGACGAAAATTATACTATCAATAATGATAATAATAATGAACGAATTAACAGAGAAGGACTAAGAGGATGGCTTAATCCAATAAAATATGGATGGGAAAGAGTTTCCTATTGGTTTCAAAGATTGACCGGTATATTTCTCTTAATTTATTTCATTGGTCATGTATATGAAACTAGTTCTTTGGTAAATGGTCCCGATGCCTGGGCAGCAATGTTAGAGATGACCCAAACACTTGGAGGTCACTTATTCTTAATACTAGTAATAGGTGCAAGCACTTTTCATTCAGTAAATGGAATACGATTGATATTTACTCATTCTGGTCAAGGATTAGGGAAACCAGGACGACCTGATTATCCTTATGATCCTGCCTCTATCAACAATAGACAACGTTCTGGATTATGGGTTGCATTTATTTTAACTGCTGTAGCAATGCTTTATGGGGCAAATGTTCTTTTTAGTGGAGGAGGAGAGTGAATCACATTAAAATGACAGCTGCTAATATCGAAAATAATAACAAGACAAATAGTAAGAAAGGTAATAGATTATCGAGAATCACTCTTTTAAGAGAAAGTCAGATAATGAAAATACACTACATTACAGGTGTAGGGGCATTATTTGTAGTTGCTATTCATATCATGATGAGGTTAATAATGCCTTACAATATGTCTCTTGAATTCGAAAATGTAGTATTAAATTATAAAAATATATTTTATGCGCTATTGTTAGAATCAATTTTGATACTAATAGCTATACATGGTTTTAATGGCCTTAGAGTTATTTTATTAGAATTGCGTCAAAATGAAATCTGGGAGAAAGGAGTAAATATATTAGTGATACTGGGACTGATAGGAATAATTGCTTACGGAACGCGAACTATAATAATTGCAAACGGATTCTCTTTGGGTTAAATATAGGTGATATTGTAATATGGATATATTCAAAAAAAATAAAAGAAAGAAATTAGAAAAAGAAGTATCTGTTAAAGAATTAAACAAATCGTCTTCTTCATCCACATCATCAAGTAGTCAAAGCTCTATAAAGCTTCGTGTATTTAGAATTAATGCAGTTAAAGATTCCCATGATGTTCCTCACTTTGATGAATTCAATGTACCAGTAAGGAGATGGACTACTGTATTAGATGCTTTATTGCATGCTAAAAGTTATCAGGATAACAGCATTGGTATCCGTTATTCCTGTAGGATGGCTACTTGTGGATCTTGTGGGATGAAAATA
>JAATVJ010000107.1 GCA_014523515.1 Nitrososphaerales archaeon TH1177
TCCATTGCAAAGTTAACAGATTTTACATTCTATTTATCATAAGAAATCTCACAGAATTTAAATTTCCTTCAATCAATTTATATTTACTACTCACCTATCATTAATTATGCAATCAGCAGAGTTGGAAATAAATAAAATACGTAAAGATTTTCCTATTCTGACTCGTAAAATTAATGGTAAACCATTTATATATTTTGATAATGCAGCAACTACTCAAAAACCATTATCAGTAATAAATAAAATTTCTGATTATTACTCATCGTATAATTCTAATATTCATAGGGCAGTATACGATATAGCCGAGGAGGCTACTGATGCTTATGAATTAACAAGAAAGAAAGTATGCAAATTTATAAATGCAAGCTCTACCGATGAAATAATTTTTACCAGAAATGCTACCGAAGCAATAAATCTAGTAGCATACTCTTGGGGAAGAAAAAATATTAAAAATGGCGATGTAATTATTTTATCCGAGCACGAACACCATAGCAATATTGTTCCTTGGCAAATTTTAGCTAAAGAAAAAAATGCTGAATTAAAATTTTTAAAAATTGATGAAACAGGAAATTTAAATTTAAATGAACTAGAATATTATCTTAATAATAATAATATCAAGTTAATATCTTTATGCCACATGTCTAATGCTCTTGGAAATATAGTACCAATAGATCAAATAATAGATATGGTACATGGATATGGTATACCCATTTTCGTTGATGGTGCTCAGTCTGTACCTCATATAAAAACCGATGTTACAAGTCTAGATTGTGATTTTCTTGCTTTTTCTGCTCATAAAATGTTAGGACCTACTGGCGTTGGTATTTTATATACGAAAAAAAACATTCTCGAAGAAATGGATCCATTTATCAGTGGAGGTGATATGATTAAAGAAGTTCATAAAGAAAATACTTCCTTTAACGATTTGCCATATAGATTTGAAGCTGGAACCCCAAATATCGCTGATGTTATTGGTTTTAGTGCTGCTCTAGATTACTTAAATGAAATAGGAATGGATAATATTCGAAGCCATGAAATTGACTTAACAAAATATGCACTTAAAAGAATGTCTGAACTAAAACAGATAAAACTTTATGGAGATACCAATATACGTAACCGTGGAGGAATTATATCTTTTAATTTAGGTGATATTCATCCACATGATTTGGCAACTATTTTAAATAATCATGGCATTGCAATTAGATCGGGTCACCATTGTGCACAGATATTAATGGAAAAACTAGATGTTTCAGCTACATCTAGGGCTAGTTTCTATATTTATAATACAAAAGAAGAGATCAATATATTTATTAATGCGTTAGGCGAAGCTATTAAGCTGTTTCAACTTTGAGCGACGATATTTATAGAGAAATAATCTTGGATCATTATAGAAATCCTAGAAATAAAGGAAAGATAGATAACGCAGACGTCGTTATTCATGATAGTAATCCTTTATGCGGAGATCAAATTGATATGTTTCTCAAAGTAGAAGAAGGACAGATTAAAGATATAAAGTTTGATGGAAAAGGGTGCGCAATTAGTCAGGCGAGTGCATCAATGTTAACCGAGATGGTTATGGATAAACCATTGACTACAGCTAAAGATATATCGAAAGATGAAATATTGGAAAATATAGGATTGACCAATTTGGGCCCTGCGCGAATAAAATGTGCATTACTAGCTCTTAAGGTTTTAAAGATGAGCATGGTAAAATATTATTCTGATAAAGAACCTGAAACAGCTGAAAAAATGGAAAAAGATTCACGTCTTTATTGAACCAATTTTATTTTAATACAAAAATAATCTTTTTTAAGAATTTATCATTATAATGGTATGTAATGTCTAATTCTACCTTTTGGAGAGATTTACCAGTCCATAAGACTCTTTTATTAGAAAAATTAGAAAATGTGAAATCCACCTGCGATATCATGATCCATGATTATGTAAAATTAGAAAAGTCAAATAATTTTAGTTATAGAATTCTATTGCCTAGAAATGAAGATAATAACAAATTAGCCAAAAAAATAGGACTTAGTCTTCAATTAGAATTTCTTTCTCAGTTAAGAAAAAGAAAAATAAAATCTTTTATGAGAGAAATTAAATATGTACATGATTCAAAACATTTTGGATGGCTATTGATTAATTCTGATTTATACCAAAAAATGAATAATATGCATCATTCTATTTCTTAAATTTATTAGTGATAAATGGTTCATTAAGTTTTAACACCTTACATAATATTATTGAAATTATAACACCGTACAATGCTCCTCCAATAATGTCAAAAAAGTAATGTTGAAGAAGATATAATCTACTTACTCCAATCATCATAGGAAATAGCCATAATAATTTTCCAATCCATGTATTATTTTTAAAAAAACTAAACCAATACCCTATAATTATTATGAAAGCAGTGTTGCGTGCAACGTGATTAGATGGAAAAGATAAATCCCAGGCTATTGGCATCATACTATCATTTTCAATTATATACTTTTCTGGCATATGATATTGTGGTATGTATTGTTCAAGTGGCGAGGAACGACCAATTAGTGGTTTGATATACATTATCGATATCGATAGGATTACTATTGATATTAAAAAGATCAATCCTATTTTTCTTGTTCTTCTTATTATAGTTAAAATAATTCCAATTATTAGCATAGAAAATAAATCTCCTATTGATGAGATAATGATCATAGAAATATCTATAGTAAAGTTACCTCCTATATGAAGGAAATAATTAGAAATTAAATTATCAATATTATTTGTAGCTCCAATAGTAACTAAAAATGATAGAACAATAAATGTTAAGATTATGACTCCAAATGCTTTCGTTTTAAGATTCAATTGATGACTCATTTTTTAATTATCCTCATTAGGTTATGTAATTATAAGAATAGCAGCAAATAATCTCCTTTTGTAGTCTACTCATCTTTATGTCATTTAATATTCTGAGTATATGAGATAACGGCTATTTAATGATATTTCAATAATGACTAAATTTATATCTATATTTTTATGATATATATGTAATCTAGAAAAACAATGGCTTTCTCAATGTCAATATTCATATAGAGATAGCTTTTTCTAGATAAGTTCTATTTTACAACTACTTGCATATTACTTCTAAAATATTTATTATATTTTATTTTCATACTATCTTTCCTTTACGCAGAGATTTAATTTTGAAAATAGTAATAATTAATACCTATAGAAAAAGAATATTATTATAGTTAATATTTTTACAATATTATTCTTAGATTTTTAAATTTTGACAAAGCAAATTAAAGATCAATGCTGGAGGAGGGGTTAGAATATCGGGTTAAGATCCTATTCTTTGATGGATTCATAAATTGTTATATCAGCTAAGAAATAAACTTTTTAAATTTAAAAAACAATTTTTTTACTTTATTAGCATTTTTAATATATTTATTTGTATTTTATAAATATATTGTTTTTTTCAAAATTCATTGGGTAAAATAACAGGAAAATATATTTAGAATATTTTTCCGCTAGAAATAGAAGGGATCAATGATAATGATCGATTATTTATAATTTAATAAAGTTTTTCTAGTTAGATTCTGCTATTATATATTGTTGTATGCCCAAAGCATATCTTTTAATTAACTGTGAATCGGGTTATGAAGCTCTTGTTGCTAAAAGTATTAAATCAATAGATAATGTATTAACTTGTAACATTGTTTATGGAGTATATGATATTATAGTCGAAATAATGTTTGATACTTTAAAACAATTAGAATATATAATTCAAAAAAGGATTAGAAACA
>JAATVJ010000108.1 GCA_014523515.1 Nitrososphaerales archaeon TH1177
GATGATTTAGCAAATAAAGCATATATTGATTTTATAGATAAAAATTATGAGTATTTATATAACAAATTAAAACCTCATTTCGCAACGGATCAACAAATTAATTTATTAAGACATTTAAAAATCAATCCTTCTAAATATTTAAGTCGAATTGAGGCAAATAGAGTCCTTAAGAAATATAATGAAAAAAAATGAACCTTTTTTATTAAATTCATTGATGCAAAGCTTTTATCTAGTTTGTGTATTTTATATTGTGAATGCCCAGAACAAAGAGTTCAGCAAAATCTTCAGAAAAGGAAGTTATCCCACAATGGGTAGAAGAAGAGATTAGATCAATACATTTTACAGAGTCTGAAATACTAAATCGAACGGGATATATATTAGAAATTTATCTAGATGATTACAAATTAGACATACAACTTTATGAAGCATTACCTGATGGGCGTACTATAATAGAAGGCATAGATATCCCATCATCTCAAGATATATCTAAATTTATGAAGGGATTCGTTTATGAGTTTAAGATTAAAATGTCTTGGGGAAAACTTAGCGAAAATGCTATAGAATTTCTTAAATTACAATTTATGGTAGATATGGACTCTATTTATCAATTTGAATTGATTGAATTACAATTAATGGATATTGAATCTGAAGAAAACTTTCAAGATTCTCTTGATGATACTGACGACTCATAATCGAAATATAAATAAATCCTAAAATTCATCAAATATTAACATATGGTTTTTAAAACTAACAACACTTATTGGTCAATCTTGTGAATTTTTTCCAAACGTAAATTTTTTATCGATAGTAAGTTTCATCATAAAAAGCCACATAATTACGAGAGGAATATGATAAGACGCAATTCTCCAAGAAATAATGACGTCTAAATGTGAATCTTCCAAGACATCATTTATTGATGGCAAATGATCCAAACCAGAAACATAGGCCCACAATCCAAGTTCAGTTAATCCTGATCCGCCAACGGTTATTGGTAAACTTCCTAATTGAGTTGAAGCTGCAGTGGCTAAAATAGACTTGTATAGATCTAGATTAGATTCGGCTAGTCCCCCAAGGACAAGAAAAGATGCACCAAGACATGCAAATGCAAAAAAAGTAATAACTATGCCAACAAAGAATATTTTTATTGTTCTTTTTGAATTGAAGTTTTCTCTACTCATAGTGCACAAATCGCTAATTGCCGAATTTGTATAATTGATAATTGTGTCTGCACGCTCCCGTGACGAAAATCTTTTTATTAGTTTTGTCATAAACTTAGGAAGTTGGATATTATAATGTGCTGAAAAAATAACAACTATCAACCAGAATCCAAAAATCAACGAAGAAATAAGGATTATAATAGTACCAATAAGAATTGCGCCATTATAAAGAGCAATTATGCCTGCAAATAATGCAAGAATTGTCCCCACAAAAACATCTGCAATAATTTCCATTGTAGCAATCCAGGCTGCAATCCCAGCTGGAACTTTGTTTTTTGTTAGCCATGCTATTCGAACTATTTCACCTCCAATATAAGATGGAGTAGTATTAGTAACAAATTCACTTCCAATTCGCACAGAGATTAATTTAAAAGATGATGCTATCTTATAGTCTAAAAATTTATCTACAAAATATTTAAATCTGAATGCCTGAAGAAAAACTTTTGTAAGACTAAATATAACAGATATAATAAATGGAACCAATCCAACACTAAATATCTCGGTAATAGACACTGGAGAGAAAATAAATAGAAAAAGAAGAGGTAAAAGACTTATTAGTATTGCAATTAGTTTCCAATTCAATTTATCTGAATACTAAACTATATAGTTATATAATAATCAATCAATTTCATAAATATAATTGAATATCGTATTTGTAATATAAATATAAATATAAAATATAACATATATTATATTTGAAAGACAAAAAATTCAATGAAAGCCATTTATATAACAGGGACAGCGGGTTCAGGAAAATCTATACTTACTTCCAATCTCTTACAATGGTATATTGACCATGATAATTTCCCTATTACTGTTAATTTGGACCCTGCAGTATCAGAATTACCTTATCAGCCAGATGTAGACATACGAAATTATATAGACATAAACAACATAGTAGAAACGTATGGTTTAGGTCCTAATGGTGCAATAATAATGTCACATGATTTAATTGGTACTAAAATTCAAGAGATTCAATTAGAAGTTGATGAATTAAACCCTGATTATATTTTAATTGACACTCCCGGACAAATTGAATTATTTGCTTATAGATCTAGCGGTTATTATTTTATATCCAATTTTCAAGCAGATAGTAAAGCTACTATCTTTATAATGGATGGTGTACTAGTTTCATCCGCAATTAATTTTGTTTCTTTATCACTACTTTCTGCTTCGATAAATTTTAGACTAAAAACATCACAGATTAATGTATTATCAAAAAGGGATTTAATAATAGATAATTTAGAAAATATTTTAGATTGGGCTCGTTCAGATACAGCATTACTAGAAGCTTTAGATAAAGAAAAGAATCTAGAATTTTCTTTATTGAGTAAAGATTTGATGAGAATTATTTCACAAAATGGATTAAATCAAGAATTAATAGCTGTCTCTAATCTAACAATGAATGGTTTAATAGAATTATCTGCCGTTTTATCTAGAATACTTAATCAAGGGGAAGAAATTCAATATTAAATATACAAGAAATGGATTCATGTAAAGCAATAGCTCCATCATCTACAGCTAATTTAGGACCAGGTTTTGATATATTTGGACTTGCTTTAGATCTCTTTTATGACGAAATAAGAATAACCAAGAATAGAAGTCAAAATAGAAGGATAACTATCTCCACAATAAAACAAGAGGAGGGAATAAAAATTCCGTCAGATAATGAAAACAATTCTACTGCATTGGTAGTTCAGAAAATGATGGAAGACTTTAAAATAAATGATAATATTGATATTGAAATAAATAAAGGAGTCCCTCCAGGATATGGTTTAGGAAGTAGTGCAGCATCATCCGTTGCGACAGCATATGCTTTTAACCAAATATATAATCTAAAAATAGATTTATATGAATTAATTAATTATGCTGCTGAAGGAGAAAGAGCTTCAGCAGGAATCAAACATTATGATAATGTTGCTAGTTCTATGTTAGGAGGATTTATAATAGTAAGAATGCTTCCACGTCTTGAATTTATCAAATTTGAACCACCAGAAGACCTTTATTTTGTAATTGGAATTCCTAAAATTATAGTTCCCAAAAAGAAAACGGAAGCTGCAAGAGGTATATTACCTTTAAATGCACCTCTAGAAAATATCATAACAAATATTTCTAATGCAAGTACGATTGTGGCAGGTTTTGCCTATAAAGATGTAGAAATGATAGCAAAGGGAATTGATGATAAAATTGTGGAACCTGCTAGAAAAAAAATGATCCCAGGCTTTGACAAGGTAAAGGAGAAGGCTATGAATGCAGGTGCATTAGCGCTCACTATTAGTGGTGCTGGACCTTCAATTATTTCAATATTAAAAACAGACAGCCATTCGAATAGCATTATGGAAGCGATTAAAGAAGGATTTGCAGAATCAAAAATTGAAAGTAAGGTTTACTTATGTAAACCTGGTAATGGTGTAAAAAATTAAGATAGGATATTGTTCTCTTAATTTATTTCTTTTTTCCTTTATTAAGGAATGCAGACATTAGATTTATCCTATCTTCATGAGCAAAGCAAAGAGCCCATCCATAAATTTCCATTCGTAAACCAGAATCAATGTCCATATCCATTCCTTTATTAATTAAGTATTTACTTGTCTTAATAGCGTTATAGCTATTCTTTGTAATTTCTTTAGCCATAGAAAGAGATTTTTCTATTAACTTTTTGTTTAAAAGTTTTGCTAATTCTTTTTCATGTTCTTTACGTTTAAATTCATCACCATCAGAAGCTGCTTCAAGTAATTCTTCTTGTGTTAATCTTATAACGTCGTTAACCAATCCAATGCTATATGCTTCTTCAGCAGTTATCATTTTTCCAGTAAAAATCATTTCTTTTGCTTTAGCAGGTCCGATAATCCGTAACAATCTTTGTGTTCCTCCCCAACCTGGTGGTATTCCAATTGTGACTTCTGGTTGACCAATTTTTGCATTGCTTGAACATATTCTAATATCACAAACTAGTGCCAATTCACATCCTCCACCTAATGCAAAACCATTAATTGCAGCTATCACTGGTTTTTCTAATCTTTCAATTTTATTTAATACTGATTGAGCGGCTGATGCATATTTTTCTGCATCAATAGGAGTTATATTAACCATATAAGAAATATCTGCACCTGCACAAAATGATTTTTCGCCAACTCCCGTTATAATAACTACTTTTATATTATTATCCACTCCAACAATATCTAATGTTTTAGATAACTCCCAAATTACATCTATATTCATTGAATTCAATGCTTCAGGTCTATTGATTTTAATAATTGCTACATCACCCATGGGTTCCAAGAGAACATATTTTAGTGTAGACATATTCTTATTCCAATAACAAACATCAATTAAACTTTATCAAAAAATAACATAAAAAATCAATAAAATAAAATAAAATTTATTAAAATATACTATAAATAAAAATTATAATTTTTTAGGGAAATGGAAGATTTAAGCTCCAGCCATACCGTTTCTTAAATCTACTGCTCGATGATCTTCACTTTCAGCTGCTGCTTTATGCATTTCTGACAAAGCGCAACCCATTTGTGCTTCTGGTTTTCCTCTCCTCATTAAGCCACGGTATAATCCAGCTTCTAATGTTTGTCCATGTGCTTTTTCCCATTCTTCTACAGGAATACTATATTTCTTTTGAATTCTATCACGATACCATTCAGGTATAACATTAAATGCACAGAATGGAATTATTCTAAGGTCAGGCGTTAAATAATGTATATCACACCTTTGTAGTCTTTCCAGATCTTCATTGTACTTGTCCTGAAAATGCATCATGCCTAAGAATAAAGATCTAACATGCCAAGACCCTACTGCATCAAAGTTACGTTTTAGCAGAATGCTAGAGAACATCTTTGCTAGGTTAAGTCCATGAGGCTGTTTATTTCTATCTACAAATTGATTCAATTTTCTCATTACATCTAACATTGCCCAATATCTATTTGCACCTGAACGTAATTCATCTGCTTTTTCTTCAAAATATTCCAATAAGCCTTTAATATCTACAAATGATGTCAATGGGATCAATTTCTTTGTTTGAACATCTTCGAACACATAAGTGCCCGCACCACATGCGAAATGAATTGATAATTCATATTTTGGTTTTTTGCTAAATGCTTCAATAACATCTGTCATTGGCATACAAGATGGAACAGGAAACCAAGAATCGGTAGAAATTTCACCATTAGTTTGTTCTTGGATTCTTTCAATACAATCGGGAATAGTAATTCTATATTTCTCTCTTTCTTTTTTGCCCATTCTTCCCGTAAGTGAAACTGGTTGAAAATTAACAGCGTGCACTACATCCATATTTTTTTGAGCGAATCGAATTATACCGCCCAATTCATGATCATTTATTGATTTAATAACAGTCGGAACAAAAACAACAGTCATGCCACATTTTCTAGCAGATTCTAGAGTATAAGGAACTTCCCAGTGATTTTTGGGGTTAGTACGTGGAGTAACACCATCAAAAGATAGATAAAGATTACTTACGCCAGCATTTCGTACCTGACGCATTGTTTCAGGAGACAATGCTAGTTTAATACCGTTAGTATTTAATTGAATATGATCGACTCCTTCTTCTTTCATTATTTTAATAACATCAACAATATCATCTCTAAGCATTGGTTCACCACCAGTAACTTGTATAGAGTTTCCTGCAATTGGCCTTTCAGCTTTTAAAGTCTTCATCATAGCCCGAATTTGTTCATAATTTGGTTCATAGAGATATGCACCTTCGAGACCTTTTTTCACGTAGAAAAAACAATACCAACATGTTAAATCACATCTGTTAGTTACTATCATATTAGAAAGTCCAGAATGTGATAAATGATTTGTGCATAATCCACAATTTGTTGGACAAGCACATTTATCGACCATAACATTTGGAGCATGTGCACCCTTTCCATCTTTCCAATATGTACTGAATTTTTTGTACATATCTACAGAGCCAAAATACAACTCTTCACATTCTCCATGTGACGGACATGTTTTAGTCATATACACTTTGCCTTCTCTTTCAAATACTTCTGCATCGAGAATCATATTACAATCAGGACATATACTTTGGGTGTATCTGATTGTCTTTTTAGTAGTAGATATCTTTTTTGTTATATTTGATATTTGTATTAATTCCATAACTAATCTTACCTTGAATTGCTTACTCTAAATTCTTTTGATATATAAATATAATTATATAAATCCTAAGGTGATTAGGTTAAGTATTCATATTAAAAAATGAAATGAATTGGATATTTGAGGGTTTTTATAAAAATTTTGGAAATTTAGCCATATTGGTAATGGCTTGCTTTCATTCCAGGTTTCATATCTCTTTGGGTTCTTACTTTTCTTACAGCATCTTCAAAGTGACGCATAGTAACACTAGCTTCCATTGTATGTTTAGATGCTTCCTCTGGATTTGGATACTTACCGATATATTCATGTAAGA
>JAATVJ010000109.1 GCA_014523515.1 Nitrososphaerales archaeon TH1177
GGAAAAACTGTTACATTACATCAGATAGCAAAATGGGCTGATTCTAAAGTTGTTGTATATATTGGCTGTGGCGAGCGAGGTAATGAAATGACTGAAGTTCTTGTAGAATTTCCTCATTTGATAGATCCACGCTCTAATAGGCCATTGATGGAAAGAACTGTCCTTGTTGCCAATACAAGTAATATGCCTGTTGCTGCTAGGGAAGCCTCAATCTATACGGGTGTAACAATAGCTGAATATTATAGAGATATGGGTTTGGATGTAGTTCTGGTTGCTGATTCTACTAGTCGATGGGCAGAAGCTTTAAGAGAAATGTCAGGTCGGTTGGAAGAGATGCCTGCTGAGGAAGGCTATCCATCTTATCTTGCATCCAGATTAGCAGAATTCTATGAACGAGCTGGACGAGTTCGTGCATTGGGTGCTCCAGATAGAAATGGTTCAGTGACTATTGTTGGTGCAGTTTCTCCATCAGGAGCTGATTTTACAGAACCTGTAACAACTCATACAATTAGATTTATCAAGACTTTTTGGGCATTGGATACAAGATTGGCATATTCTCGGCATTATCCTTCAATAAATTGGATGCAATCTTATTCAGGATATTTAGAAGATGTATCCAAATGGTGGACTGAAAATATTAGTCCAGACTGGTATAAATTAAGAGCTGATTCTTATAATATATTGCAAAGAGAAGATACACTTAAAGAAATTGTTAGGTTATTAGGCCCTGAATCATTACCTGATGAAGAGAAATTAATACTTGAGATAGCAAGAATGATTAAAATTGGAATTCTTCAACAGAATTCCTTTGATAAAGTTGATACTTATACTAGCCCAGAAAAACAATTAAAACTGGTTAAATTAATGGTTAAATTTTATAACGAATCTTTAAAATCACTCAAAGAGGGTGTATCGCTTGCTGACATTCGAACAATGCCAATTCTTCCGTCCTTACTAAAGGCAAAATTTGAAATTCCAGACGAACAAATTGCCAAGCTTGATGAACTATCCAAAAATATGGACATACAGTTCGAACAGATTAGATCTAAAAAAGAGGAGGTTGAATTAATTGTCTGAGATAGATACTGCTAGTAGCAGTATTGAATACACTAAGGTTGCGGAAATTAAAGGTCCTCTTATTATTGTAGATGAAATAACAAAAGCATCTTTTGATGAACTAGTGGAAATTGAGACAGCTGAAGGTGAAATAAGACTTGGAAGAGTATTAGAAGTTGGAAATGGAAAAGCAGTAGTACAGGTTTTTGAAGGGACATCTGGTCTTGCTATAGCAGGAACAAAGGCCAAATTTTTGGGAAAAACTATGGTTATGCCTGTATCTAATGAATTATTAGGAAGAGTTTTTGATGGATTAGGAAGACCAAATGACGGTTTACCTGAACCTATTGCTGATAAATTTTTAGATGTAAATGGTGAGCCTATGAATCCTGAAAGAAGAGAGTATCCTACCTCATTTATTCAAACAGGTGTTTCTGTTATAGATGGAATGCTTACTCTTGTAAGAGGACAAAAATTACCAATTTTCTCTGGATCTGGACTACCTCATAATATATTAGCTGGTCAGATTGCCAGACAAGCTACCGTCGTTGGTACTAACGAAGATTTTGCTGTTGTTTTTGCTGCAATTGGAGTCCAGTATTCTGAAGCTCAATATTTTAAAAGAAGTTTAGAAGAATCGGGAGCACTACGCCGTAGTGTATTGTTTCTCAATCTCGCGGATGATCCTGCTATCGAAAGAATCATAACACCAAGAGTTGCATTGACTGTAGCAGAATACCTTGCATTTGATCTTGGTATGCATGTACTTGCAATCTTGACTGATATGACAAATTATTGTGAGGCGCTTCGAGAAATTAGTGCAGCAAGAGAAGAAGTCCCTGGAAGAAAAGGTTATCCTGGTTATTTGTATACAGATCTTGCAAATAATTATGAAAGAGCTGGAAGAATCAAAGGTAAAAATGGTAGTGTAACACAAGTTCCTATTTTATCAATGCCTGCAGATGATATTACTCATCCTATTGCAGATCTTACAGGATATATTACCGAAGGTCAGATAGTTTTGAGTCGAGATCTATTCAGAAAAGGTGTATATCCACCTGTTAATGTATTGATGTCTCTTTCTAGATTGATGAAAGATGGAATAGGAGAAGGAAAAACTAGAGGTGATCATATGGAAGTTGGAAATCAGTTATATGATGCCTACTCACGATCTCAGGAAGTTAGAGCTTTAGCGGACATTGTTGGAAGAGCTGGTTTGACAGGAGTAGATTTGAAATATCTAGATGTAGGAGAAACATTTGAAACAGATTTCTTGAAGCAATCGACAGATGAAAATAGAAACCTTGAAGAAACTCTTTCTCGGGCATGGGATGTTTTAGCAAATCTTCCCAAGGGTGAACTAACAAAAATTAAAGACAAAAATATTCAACTATATTTTAAAGAAGGACCAAAAACTATAAAACAATAACAAAAAAATTGTGGAGTATGAATTAATATGTCATTTGGAAAAAGAGTAGTTGCAACAAAAATCGAGTTAATCAAAATTCGACGTTCTATGCAAATCTCGAAAATGGTTCATAAAATTCTTGATGATAAAAGAGAAGTATTACTGAAAAAAATAGATGAAATGATTGATGAAGCAAATAAAGCAAGAGCAGATATATGGGATCCTTTAGATGATATATACAAAGCGATTTTTCATGCTTATCTTTCTCTTGGTACCGCTACAATACAGTCATTATCGAGTTCTACTCCACCATCTATTAATGTAGATGTTCACATTAAAAGAATTGTAGATGTAAAAATACCCACCTTAGAAATATCATCAAAGAAAGAGGTTCAAGATTTAACATATGGATTTGCAGATACAAATTCTTCAGTGGATCAAGCGACAAAATTGATTAAAAACATTCTACCAGGAATTTGTAAAGCTGCTGAATATGAAAATGCAATTTTTAGTCTCGCTAAAGAATTAGAAAAGACACAAAAATTGATAAATGCACTAGAATACGTAATAATACCACAATATCAAGATGCATTATCATTCATCAAATCTACATTAGAAGAAAGAGAACGAGAAGAATTCGTAAGACTTAAGAAAGTGAAGGCTGTAATAGAGAAGAAGGGATAAAAATGGCAACACCAATAGCAACAGCATCATCAACAACAACATCAACAACCAAAAATAAAGAAATAATAGAAAGACTTTTTGAAGATTCTAAAAATACATTAAAAAATGAATACGATAGTATGATAGTAAAAATAAAAGAAGATTTAAACAAGTCAAAGCAACAAGCTTTAAGCAAATTAAAAAAATTATAATTTTTTGTATTTCCATATTATTTACTAAACTAATTTTGCTATAGTTAACTTATCTAGTTCTATCCATCCTTGAAATGCTATTTCTTTCTCTGAAATTATGTTCTCTTATTTAAGATATATGAAAATACCCATTACTTTCTTGGATTTACAAGTGCCATGATATTCTTTTATTGGAAATGATGAATTATAAAATTATTTTACTACTTGCAAGAAAAGGTCCGGAATCAATATAAAAATTAAAATACGAAAAATTATAAATTCTATTTACTCTATGAGGAACTATATTAGTTAGATACCATAGTAGATTAAATTTTTAAATTTCTTCATGATTGCAGCATTAGAATAAAAAAGTATCGAAAATATCAATAGCTTCATAGTAATAATAAAACTACATTCATGGAATTACGAAAACCAAAGATGTGGTACTTTACATAAGGCTTGGGTTGACGACTGGATAGTTCAAGATAAATTTGATGGGGACTGGGAAATATACTATGCCAGAGTAATCCTAAAATTACAGAAGGAATTGCATAAGGATGTAGCACAATTTGAATGTTTGAAGAAGAATTAAGATATTATAATTTGAATCAATTGATACTAGGCCTAAAATAAATAAATTTTTTACATTATAATATTTTTTATCAAAGGTATTTGTCTCTCTATGTTAAATATGAGGATTTTAATTAACCGCATTAATATCAATTTGATATAATATTATAATATTGCATACTTATAATGAAATTGAAATACGATAATGCGATTAAGAATAATAAAGTGAAAAATAAGTAAAAAAAATGAATATTTTTGTTATCGTTTAAATTATTTTACTAGTCTAAAAATATTTAATATCCTAAATTCTATATATATATTTTTTATAGAAGTTAAAATAAATAAGAAAAAATATATTCAGAACATGTAATTTCGATAATTATTTGAATAAGTAATAAAAGATTAGATATAATTAAATATGGCATCTTTTAACTTGACTACGTAATTAAATTATGAAAATAAAATCAATTTCGACTATGGTATTGATAGCAACTATTGCATTAATTACAACAAATAATTTTTCAAAAGAGGCATATGCACAAGAGGCCCAATCAGGTCTGAAATTTGTAGGCGCTGGATTAGCTTTCGGATTAGCGGCATTAGGTGCTGGTGTTGCAATTGGTGGAGTTGGTGCCGCTGGTTTAGCAGTTATTAGTGAAAGACCAGATTTGAGATCTCAAGCTTTAGTGTTCACAGCTCTGGGAGAAGCCGTAGCAATCTATGGTATAGTTATGGCTATTATTATATTAGGACAATCATAACTCTAATATTTTTTTGAAGGATTCTCCTAACGACTAAGACACTTTTTTTAAATTTACATATAATATAGCTTTATACTTCTTCTATTTCATTAATGTCTATAAGTCTTGAACAAAACTTGCATTTTAAAAGGATTTTTATTTTATCTATTACTATTATAGTTGGGGTAATTTCTTTTTCTTCATTACTAATACAATTAATATTAGAACATTTGAATATTCCTGAAATATAGTCTGGAACTTGGATTTTGCGCTTCTCAGCAACTCTATAATTTTTAATTATATTTATAGTAGCATTTGGTGATATCAAAGCAATTTTGTTTGTATCGTCATTTTCTAAAAATTTATTTTCTATTTTAATTATGTCTTTTTTATCCTTTTTCGTGCTAGGGACATTTAATGCTACAGTAACAATATTTCCATCTTTTCCATTTATATTCAAAGTTTTTAAAACATTAAATGCCTTGCCTGGATCAATATGATCAATTACCGTACCTTCTTTTATTCTTCTAACTAACAGCTGGTTAAGCTCAGCCATACATATACATTATTTCCGTATTATCTTTTAAAGATTCATGTAATTGCAGTTTGATATATTTTTTTTATAGATCAAACTTTTTATAGAATTTGGATTAATTATATAATTGTGGTTTCCTGTTTAAAGCATATTCTTTTTTTTAGTAACGATTGTGAAATTTGTAAGAAAGAATATTGCATTATGAAGGGATTAAGTGAAAATGGAAGTTTGACTCTAGAACAACATATCATAAATAAGGATATGAAACAAATTCATTATAAGGAATTCACTGAAGAAAAAGCAAAAGAGTTGTATGAAAAATTGTTTATTTTCTATTTAAAAAAAAACAAAAATGAACAGGAGATCTCAAAAAAGGCGAAAAGAATAATAAAAAAACAATGTCAATTAAGAAATATTGAGCCCTGGGATTGGATCAAAATTTAGGTTTGTCTAACCGTTGTTGTAAACGATTTGACTATTAACGATATAGTTAATTAAAAACAGATATAATATAGTTAAAATTCTATATCTTTTCTATCCTATTAACTAAATCATTCAATAAATGAATAAATGTATGATAGGGGGATATTTCAATACTATTAAAAATTCTAATTATCAAACTGGATGTCGCAATAGTATGGGATATTTCCTATTATTTTAATATCTATATCTTTTTAAAATCTATCAATATTTTTAGATTGTTCTGTATTAAAATTGATTAATTGCTTTTGGGGTATAAGCCGTTTCATGAATTAAGTTTGGGAGGAAAAACTGTATCTTGTAGCTCTATTGAAAAGCAAAAGAGCATAGGTATCTA
>JAATVJ010000110.1 GCA_014523515.1 Nitrososphaerales archaeon TH1177
AAGACAGAAAGATATTCCTTTAATTGTGCATAACTAAGAAAAGCTTTGTACATAATTTTTGTCTTGGTTGCTCTTCCATTTGCAGCGTCCAGTATATTACCCACTATTTCCGTTCTACTTCTATATTTCATATTTTTATATAAGTGATTTAATTATTTTAGTTTAATATCACAGTCAAAGGTAAGATAATTATAGTACAAACATTTGGAAAGTTCCTTTTGGAATTAGTTCCACATTATCTGAATGACAATACAAGGTGAGTAATACCCATTCTCAGGATTAGTAATAGTATACTGTTTACTAAAAATACTATTTTATGGGTAATAAAATTTTCTATATTTTAATAAGATTATTCTTATACATTCAAACGTCTGGAGTAACACCGATAGCGGTTCAAAAATAAGAGTCTATTGTAAAGATACTACTAATTTTTATTTAGCTTTTATTCTTCGAAATTTATTTTTTAGATTTTATATGCTTCAGAAAGTATAGAAATTTAATACTAAATATACTTGTAATAATATGATGAATACAAATTTAGTATGCTAATAGATGAGAATAGTTAATCATTTATAAATTCAATATCTCTTGTTAAAATAAAAAGATGGGTTTCTATCATATTTTTGCCTATAGTTTACTTTGATGTTTGATTTACTTGTAATGTACCAACTTGCCATTTTACTGCTGGGCTATTTACAATGATGTTTGTTTCTGTAATAGTTAGTTCTCCATTCTTTTGTGCAACCATAATCTCTTCTACAGACTTTAATTCTCTTGCAGTTGCATTGTCATTCCATTTCACAAAATTTGTCTGCCATAATGGGCTGTAATCTTTATCTCCTGGTACTGCATTTGCAACTGGAAGTTGAAATCCACCTGGTGCTTCGCCTTGAACTCCATTTAAAAATACATAGCCTTGGCCACGAATTGATTCAGATGTATTGTTCAAAAGTGGAGCATAATTTATTGGAAAACCAGTATTGTTTGTAATAGAAGATACAGCATGTTTGTCAGAAGCATCAGTAGCAATAAAGTATGCTATATTACCATCTATGTATCCTTTAGATATTGGAATATCTATAGAAACATTTGATTTTGCTGATTTCAAAACAGAACCTGGTTTGCCTTGTTGTTGTTCTGATACCAGAGGAAAGAAAATAACCACAGTAGAGGACAACAAAATCAGAACTACTAACACGACTGTAGGATTAGTTAATCTCATTTTATTTGATTTTTTATGCATCTTGAAACATTCATAAATAATATTTACTTGTATTAATAATATTTCTTTGAGACTTGAATTATTCCTTTTGTTTAAAAATATTAAATATAAAGTTACTTCAGATACTATATAGGATATGACTATGTTTCACAATCATATCATTTCCTTTACAGTCAAATTTATCAGAATCAGCTGGTAAAATTTTGAAATAAATTCTTTTTTTACCAGTGAATAAGGACTTCAAAATTAAGTATAAGAATACAACATTATCAAATTAAATTATTTAATATTTATAATAATTTGCTAATTTTGGTTAGTTATACATTTCTAAAAATATTATGATATTACATGCGAATTAGTCTTATATGACGTGTATACTATAACTTTCTATAAATAAACTCTTATTTATTTATTGATTTTTATTTGTAGTAGCTAGACTTACATTTTAGCAATTGGGTTCATCTACATATTTAGATAATTCATCGGGAATAGATCTTTACATATAGTAGGATTCTACCTCATAGTATTTAGCTTTTATTATTAGAAACTTATTTTAAAATTGTTTTTGAATTATTCAGTTAAACCAACTTAATAAAAAATAAAGCAAGGATTAATATTGATAGCCTTCTAAAATAAGAGTCTAATGTTATAGTAATAAAGAAGATAATATTTAGGATTTACCTTTCAATTATTTTATTACGTAATTTTTAAAAGTTACTTCAGAGTTTATTTAAAGATAAAGAAGGAGAAATAAAAAAGTAGGAAGTTAAGGTCTCAATGGTGGATTGCCGAAATATTTTGAAGTGTTAGTAACAGTCACAATCTCTTAATAAGCTCTTGTTCTATTTATTAATTTATTTTGATAATATTATCATTGTAAAAGTAATAGTATCGAAACAAATGGTGGAGAAACTTCACCATTATATCACATATGATATTAAATATTTTACTATTGGAAAGAACGTAATAGTTGTACTTTATAGTGCAAAAAATTTATTAATTAATATATTTATCAAGTAATAATTTGTTGTTAATAGTTTAATATGATATTCTCATCTTAACAATAATAATGTATACCAATTAGCCTATATTTTCTAATCAGATTTTATTATTGTCATATTCCATAAAGAGTAAAAGCTATCTGTCATCATCTTTATTTCGTGTAACGTCATTACTGTGAAGTATTCCAAAAGTGCATTGATTAGATTATACAAGAAGGAAACTAATCTCAAGGTAAAGGAAAGAATGCTACTTGTAATAAAGGTAGTACACGATGATGTCATTCCTGCTTATGCTGCTGATGAACTACATAGAAGTAGACCATGGGCATTATACTGGTTAAAGAGATACAGAGAAGAAGGAATAGATGGATTAAAAAACAGACCAAAAAGTGGTAGACCTCCAGATATACCAAGTGAAGTAGTATACGAGATAAAAAATGAGTTAGCATCCAGAAAAGAAGGATGGACTACAAAACAGGTAGAAGATCTGATTGTAAAAAAGAGTGGTGGAATCAGATATCATTATACCCACATTTACAGACTCATGCACAAGTGGGGATTCAAGCAGAAAGTACCAAGAAGAGTACATGTAAATACAGCATCTAAGGAGGAAAAAGAACGTTTTAAAAAAGAGCAAGAAAGATATTGGATAATCTAAAAGAAGATGAATTTACCGCTATATCACTTGATGAATCTTTCTTTTTCTTTGATTCACTTGTGAGAAGAGTATGGGTAAGAAAAGACGAAAGAGCCGTAGTCAGAATTACCGGATCCCATCAAGAGTCAGTACTATTTGGTGCCACAAGTCTGGAAGGAAAACAGTTATTTAGACAGTATGACTGGTTTGATGCAAATACCTTTTTAGATTATCTAAAACAGATACATAGGAAATCTCCAAAATGCTATCTATTCCTTGATAAGGCAAAACAACATTACAGATCAAAAAAGGTACTGGAATATTTTGATAAACACAAAAAGGATCTAATACCTGTATATCTTCCAATCGCATCTCCTGAATTTATGGTACTGGAAGAGATATGGAATATAGCCAAAAACGATCTTCTTGTTTTACAGTATTATTCATCATTTACAGATTTTAAAAATAAAATATCTACATATTTCAGAACAAAAAGATTCAATCTGGATATGAGAAACTATTTGCTTGCTAAAATTGGTAATTAGAAAACATAAGCTAATTGGTATAGTAGATAGATTCCTACTACCATTGAAGAATATAAAAAATGTAAACGATATATAGTAATTGGGACCAAGTTAGAAATATACCATTATATTATTTTTAATTTATATATAAATAAGCTATAAAACTCTTCTATCGAAGATGATGTGTTGGTGTGAAAAACTACTCTCATCATCAACTCCAACAAATTAACAAGCCAGAAATACAAGAATTCTTTAGTAATAGCAGTAGAGTATTGCAGTTGTTGTTAGTAGTACTCTATTGTTAGGATCCTGAAACTTGTTTATTCATTGAATTATGACCCAGACTCAATTAATTAGAAATTTGGAATAATACTTTTGTAGAAAAGAATCGGTGGATTTATCTATCAATAATTTAATAATTAACAGTAAAATTATTCTAGAATTTTAATAGTTTGATTCTATAACATTACTAAGTAAAATATATCTATAATATCAGTAATCGATTGTAAAAACAACTTTATATTCTTTCTTTATATTTTACATTGAATGTTGAATTATTCAGAAGAAGATATTAAAAATGCTGCAGAATTAAGAGACTGGATATTAA
>JAATVJ010000111.1 GCA_014523515.1 Nitrososphaerales archaeon TH1177
ATCATTTATTCCATCACCCATATATCCTACTACATATCCTGATTTTCTTAAGGCTAAAATGATCTGTTCTTTCTGATTTGGTTCTATTTCTGCAAATATATCAACATTCTTTACTTTTTAGTTAAAGAATGGGAACTCAAATGATGCATCTCTTCTCCAGTCATAATTGCAGGATTAGTCAATTTAATTTGTTGTGCTACATGTTTGGCCACATATTTATTATCGCCACTAATTATTTTGATAGAAACCCCAAGTTTTTGAATAGATTTTAATGATTCTGTTATCCCTAATTTTAATGGATCAAAAAATAAAAGAAACCCTAAGAATATCATATCTGATTCATCGTCTTTGTTAATTAGATATGTATGGGTACTACCATTGATAGAACTTTGAGATGGATTGGAGGACAACTGTCTTGTTGGTTTCTCTTCTTCTATCAATTTATAGGCTATTCCTATAACTCGATATCCTTTATCTCCAAACTCCTTAAAAGTGTCTTTTATTTTATTTTTTAATTTATAGACATCTTCTATTTTACCATCAGTCAGTTCTACAAAAGAACATATATCAAGGACATTAGGAAGAGCACCCTTAGTTATTAGTATATTTCTAGATTCTGAATTTGTTGGTAACGAATTATCCTTATGTAATACAACGATACTTAATCTTTTTCTAATAAAATCATATGGTATTTCATCTATTTTTGAATAATTAGATATGTGCAATCTCTTGTAATTTTTTATCGATTTATCAATGGGATTTTCAAAACCTGTCTCATAAATTGCATTAAGATATGCATATAAAAATACTTTTTCATTATTATTTCCATTAATATCAAGAAATGAATGAATTTTCAATTCTCCTCTAGTTATAGTACCTGTTTTATCGGTACAGAGTATATCCATACTACCAAGATTCTCAATTGATTCAAGTCTTTTTACAATAACTTTTTCATTAGCCATACGTTTTGCACCATGAGACAAATTGATACTTATAATTGCAGGCAAAAGTTGAGGTGTTAATCCAATAGCAAGTGCTAGAGAAAAAAGAAATGATTCTAATACAGGACGTCCTAAATATACATTTATTACCAATATACTAATTACCAAAATAAGAGTAATTTCTACTAGAAAATAGCCAAATCTCTTTATCCCTTTCTGAAACTCGGTCTCTTGTCTAATAATTAACATATTAGAAATTGCACCTAATTCAGTTTCTCTTCCAGTATGTATTACTAGCGCTTTTGCAGTTCCACTGACTACAAAAGTACCCATAAAAAGAGAATTTGTTCTGTTTCGTAGAGGAGTATCTTTGGATAATAGCGAGTCTAATTTTTCAGTAGGATATGTTTCTCCTGTTAATGTTGATTCATTAATAAAAAGGTCTTTTGATTCCAGAATTTTACAATCGGCAGGGATCTTATCACCAGAATTGAGAATAACTATATCACCAGGAACAATATATTCGATTGGAATATCTTTAATTATCCCATTTCTTAAAACTGTTGATTTTATTTTTATTGTTGATAATAATTTATCAATTGCATTTGATGCATTTTTTTCCTGCCAAAAACCAAGAAATGAACTAATAAGAACAATTGAGAGAATTATAGAAGCATCTTCTACTTCTTTAAGTATTAATGTCAGTAATGCAGTAAAAATAAATATAATTATAATAGGACTTTTTAATTGAGATATAAATAATGACAATGATGAATTTGTTTTCCTGTGAGTATTTATAATATTGTGTCCATATTTAGATAATCTTTCATTTGCTTCAATAGAAGATAGTCCATTTGGACTAGTCTTTAATATATTAAGAAGAACCTGATTTGAAATATTCCAATACTCTTCTTTTTTCTCATTTCCCACTAATTTACTACTACTGTTATTAATTTATTAAATATTTTCATAAAATATCATCAGTTAATTTTAAACTAGGTAATATTGCAGTATTAACAGCAATATTTACCACATATCTTTTTTTGCTTGTAGAATAATTGAATTACAAAATTTTACAATTATGTTGGAACAAAAAAAGAATATGAAAGAAATCTATTGTTTTCCTAGGATAGTTAGGACGCTATCCCATAACTTTATCATAACATTCTATATCTCTTTTCCGTTGTAATTCTATCAATCAGCATTTTCAAGGTTTTTGGATGATGTATATAAATCAAATTGGAATATTTTTAGATTTCCAGAAAGATATGCTGATGTACATAATAAGATCAATCAAAATGTAACGGATAATACAATTGATGCTACAAGAAGACTAAATTATTTTGTATTGGGATCTACACAAACCTTTAGCAAATCAATAGAGATTGCACAAAAATTACTATAATAATTCAGTTCAAAACTACTTTAACTTTCTCAAGAAAATAGAAAGATCTTCTTCTAACCAATAGATCCTTTTTTTATTGTTTTAATTTTTGAAATACAACTTTATTAGATTGTTTAACTACTCCTTATATTATAAGATTAAATGACTACTGATGATCAATTAGAAGATAAGAATCAATATTCTACTGCTACCCCCACCAAAAAAAATTCTTTTGATATTTTAGATCCTTCTATTATTGAAAAATTAGAAAAAATGGGAAATATTAGTCCAG
>JAATVJ010000112.1 GCA_014523515.1 Nitrososphaerales archaeon TH1177
ATCAAACGTTCCCGGAACGTAACAAATATGACTAACATTCGAGTTTAACTTTGATGCATGAACTCTTGCTTCTTCTAACATAACATCAGTAATTTCATGATTAAATTCAGAAACAACTATTGCTAAGTTAACTTTGACCAGTTGAAATTTAAATCACCGAATATGTCTTTAATTGATCAGCTTCTAATAAAGGAATATCTTTTAATTTTGCATATTTATATGCTTCATCAATAGAAAGAGATCTAAAAGTATGAGAATCAAGCATTTCACATATTGCAACAGCTGGGGTTAGACCTGCAATCTTTGCCAAATAAACAGCAAGTTCTGTATGACCAAATCGTTCTTTTAATAGACCTTTTGCAGCGATCAGTAGTGAAACATGACCTGGAGTTCTAAAACTCTTGATAAATTCTGATACTCCACCATTATCAATATTTTTGCAAACTGATGCAAGTTTGGAAATTGTTAATGCACGATCATAATCAGTAATTCCAGTATAAGTATCTCTATGATTAACAGAAATTGAGAATGAAGGTTTGTCTCCATATGGAGAACGACCATTTGTCATAGTGGTAAATAAAGGATGATCATTAGAAACACAGTTTAAAATATCATGTATGTATGATAATCCCAATTTTGTAGAAATATAACCATCTATAGCTAGGCACAATAGGCCTCCTGCGTCATTTCTTATAGTTGCTATATGATATGGTGTTATATTTTCTGCAGCGATTATCATATCAGTTTCATTTTCTCTACTGTCATCATCATGAATAAGAACAAATTTTCCTTGACTGAGTGCCATTATTGCGTCTTTTACAGTTGACAAACATAATTTATAAAAACAGCAGTTATTATATATTTTACTACAAAATTTGTTATTACTAATTTTTTGGTAAAAGTTTTGAAATATATTTACCAAGAATATCAAATTCAATATTAACTTTATCTCCAATTGATTTTATTCCTAAAGTAGTTTTTTTTAATGTATGAGGAATCAAAGATATGGATAATAAGTTGTTATTGTCAATATCTACAACGGTTAAGCTGATTCCATCAATTGTAATTGAACCTTTTCGTACTATATATTGGAAAGATTCTTTTAGTTCTTCAGAGATTTTGATAATAAGTTTTGTTTCTGTGGGAAAAACAATTTTGTCGTGGATAATTCCTGTACAATCTACATGGCCTTGAACAAAATGACCATCAAACCTATCAGCAGCTCTCATACTTCTTTCAATATTAACCCTATCGCCTTTCTTTATTGAATCTAGACATGTTTTTCTTACTGTTTCTCCAATTACTGAAAATTGGGCAATATTATTATTTAATTTGGTTATTGTTAAACAAACTCCATTTACCGATATACTTTGACCAATCTTTAAACCCTTACTTAAATTCCCAATATCTACAGAAAATTTAATTTCAGCAGGATACTTCGTCGAATTACCTTTTTTTATCTCGTTTATAGATTTTATTTCACAAAGAGATTCTATTATACCAGTAAACATTCTAGAATTTCATTTATTTATTGTTAATTAAGATAATATAAATACACAACTATTAATTACATTTATCTTAATAAAAATAAAAATTTAGAGAAGGATATTTTAATATATGTACTGTCTCTTTAGAGAAAATGAATCCGATCTTTTTTATAAGACGAGAGTTTAATGAAATTTATTATTACAAAAATGATGAGTATTGAAATTATTGAAATGCTCAGAGTAATTAATATCCGATGAGACTAGTTACAAATCATATATAATAATGAATGAATTTTAATTGAATTGACAGATTGATATATGTCAAAAGCTCGAAAACATAATATAATATAATAAAATTAACTCATACGTAAACAATTATTGTATTATTTGACAATTTCAAGATTAGAGAAGAGAAGGTTATTTTAATAAGATGCAAAAAAGGATCTTTCTAAAAAATAGTAGATTATAATGGTGATTATTTTTCTGTTCTTATAATACTAGTAAACAAGAAATCAAAAATTGATGACTTCTAGCCAAAATGATTATTTAGAATATTTAAAGAAAAAAACATTAGAAAAAAATTTAATTTTACAAACATTAACTGAAGATAATAACGTTTCAATTTGCCTACATTACCAGAAATAATAAACAGTATGTGTATGTTTGTAGTTATTATAATAAATTAATATATAGAAATCGATGAAGAAATAGTATTAGGGCATATAGAACGTTGATTAAAAGATTTGAATAATATATTTAAGCTTTAATAAAATCTTTAATAGTCAAGCAAGGCTTATAATAATAATAAAAATAACCAAATACAATGAATAAAATAATAACCAAGCGTGGAAATCATGTTATTGAGAAAGTAAACGAATTTGAGTTTAAAATTAATGTTGATGATTCTAAAAAAATGAATGTACCAGTTACAATTTATGCAGATGATAGCTTAATTTTAAAAATGAGTGAAGATAGAACATTAGATCAAGCTGTCAATGTTTCAACACTCCCGGGTGTGAGAAAACATGTAGTTGTATTACCAGATGGTCATGAAGGATATGGTTTTCCCGTTGGAGGAGTAGCAGCTACTGACATGGAAGAGGGAGTTATTAGTCCGGGAGGTGTAGGATATGATATTAACTGTGGAGTAAGACTACTTAGATCCAATCTTAACCTAAATCAAGTTAAACCTCATTTAAAAGATTTAGTAAATGAATTATTTAATTCAATACCATCAGGGGTAGGTAGCGAAGGAGCTATTAAACTCACTAGATCAGAATTAGATGAATTATTGATCGAAGGAGTTGATTGGGCTATTGAACATGGTTATGGGTATAAACAAGATTCTGAAGTATGCGAAGAGAAAGGTAGAATGATAGGAGCTAATCCAGAAAGTGTTTCTGATACTGCCAGAAAAAGAGGAGCGCCTCAGTTAGGGAGCTTAGGCTCAGGAAATCATTTTCTGGAAATTCAACAAATCCAAGAAATTTTTGATGAAAATGCAGCAAAGGTGATGGGGATAGAAAAAGGTCAAATAACAGTACTAATACATTGCGGATCACGAGGATTTGGTCATCAAGTGTGTAGTGATTATTTACGTTATTCCGAAAAATCTTTGAAAAAATATAATATTGAATTAATTGATAGAGAACTAGCATGTGTTCCAAATAATTCAATTGAAGGAGAAAATTATAGAAAAGCGATGTATTCAGCTTTGAATTTTGCATGGTCAAATAGGCAAATAATTACTCATTTTATTAGGAAAACATTCGAAAAAATATTTTCGAGTTCAGAAACAGGATTAGATATGAAATTAGTTTATGATGTAGCACATAATATAGCCAAAGTAGAACGTCATAAGGTTGATGGAGAAGGAATGAGAGACTTAGTAATTCATAGAAAAGGTGCTACCAGAGCTTTTCCGGCGGGTATGGAACAGGTCCCAGAGAAATATCGACAAATAGGTCAACCTGTCTTTATACCAGGGTCGATGGGAACAGCAAGTTGGATATTAGTAGGAAATAAAAAATCTCTTGATTTAAGTTTTGGATCAACTGCACATGGAGCTGGAAGAACTATGTCAAGAGGTGCTGCTAAAAGAAGTTATACCATTGAAAAAGTAAAAGCTGAACTTGATTCAAAAGGAATCTATATAAAAGCATTAACAAAAAATGGAATAGTAGAGGAAACACCTTTAGCTTATAAAGATGTAGACTCAGTAGTGAACGTGTCAGATAAATTGGGGATTGCAACTAAAGTAGCAAAGTTAGTTCCAATAGGAGTGATTAAAGGTTAAATGGAAGAAGATCCAGATATTGAAATTCTAAAAGCTAAGAAAATGCACGAAAGAATGCAACGTATGATGAAACAGAAAAAAGAAAATATAGAAAAAGATATTAAAAAACGTGAACCTTCTCAAAGAGAGATCTTACTATCATATTTGTATGACCGAGGAGATGAAGTATTGAATTTAGCAGAATCTCAATTTCCATCAGAAACTAGAGCAATAATGAATAGAATAGTAGAACTTATTAATAGTGGAGAAATAAACCAAAAAATTTCGGGAGGAGAATTGCTATCGTTATTTCGAACAATAGGAATGAATGTTAAAATAAATACTACTATCAAAATTGAAGAACATGGAAAATATATGTCATTTGCAGAGAAACTTAAGCAGAATAAAGAGATTGAAGATGAAGAAAATAAAAGATAATGTCAATAAATATAAAGGTATTTGATGAAATACTTATTTTTTTAATTTATTTTTATACCATTATTAAAAAATGATATAGTAATATCGGTGAATTATTATTGTACCTATATCTCTCAATATTACTTTTCATAATTTTAAGCTTGATTATATATTCTACTTAAGAAAAATTAAAAAGTATTGTAATGTTACACTCTTCTTCCTCTTCTGCCACCAGGCTTTCTGGTTGTATCGTGAGGAACTGGAGTAACATCATCGATTCTTCCGATCCTAAAACCTGCTCTAGCTAATGCTCTTATTGCAGCTTGAGCTCCTGGACCGGGTATTCTAGGTCCTACTCCTCCAACTGCGCGCACTCTAATATGAAGCGCATTTATTCCTTTGGATTTTGCTGTATCTGCTGCAGATACGGCAGATTTCATTGCTGCATAAGGTGATGATTCGTATCTATCAGCAGTTACATGTCTACCTCCAGAACTAAACGATATTGTTTCAGCACCACTAATATCGGTAATATGAACTAAAGTATTATTATAACTGCTAAAAATATGAGCTACTCCCCATTTATACTGAGTAATATCTTCAGTTTCAGACATAATCTTATAATTCACTTAATTTGGATATTAAAACTTTGTTAATATATTAAGAAAAATGTAAAAATCCTTTATTTTCTAATAGAAAATAATCTTTACGTTTTTCAATTTTTTTTCTTTCATGAAACAATTCAAGTTTATTATCATATTTAACAAAAACATTACCACTTCCAATCATTGCTTTTCCTATTACAAATATTGGTAAATGAAATTTCTTTGCAAGAAAATTTACTTTTTGCAAATTCGAGGGATTGATCGTAGCTAGTATTTCGTATTCTTCACCACCATTAAATATCAGATCATAAATGTCTAGAGAATTATTTTTTGCAAATTCAATTAGACCTGTAGGAAATGGAATATCATCAACATAAAAATCAACCTTACTTTGCTTAGCCAATTCATAAAGAGAGATCCCTAATCCATCACTAGAATCAATTGATGATGAAAAATACTTTCCCAATAATGTTCCAAATTTTTTATTAGGTTTTGGAAGTAGAATACGTGATATAGCTTGTTTTTTAAAAGAAGGTATTGCTTTTGAATTTAAAAGCAATATTTTTAATCCAGCCGATGTATAACCAAATTCTCCTGATGTTATTACAATATCTCCAGCTTTAGCATTATTTCTCAAAGGAATACTGTTGGATGTAGAATCCAAAAAACCAATTAAAGTACAATCAATAACTAGTTCCTTAGATTCATTGGTATCACCTCCAAGAAAAACTATACCAAATTCTTTAGAGGCTTTTTCGAATCCCAAAATTAGGTTTTTTATTTTATTTTTTGTCCAAAAGCTAGGAATCGCTAATGATAGTAACGAAAAATATGGTGGTTTTATTCCTTTTGCAGACATATCGCTAACAGCAGAAACAATACTTTTTCTTGCTATTTGCCATATTTTCATTTGTTTAACTACATCGGTACTTTCTACTAACATATCACACTTTATAATTATATTAGAGGAATTGGAAGGTCTTATTTTATTTTTTTTTAAATCTTTGAAAGATAAGACTGATACATCATCTCTTATTTGAAATTGTATTTTATTTTTTTCTAAAAGGTTAGAATAAAATAAATCTATAATTTCTTTCTCATTTAATTTGGTCATGTAATTTAATTATTCTTTCATTTACATTTCTATAAAGAGTATTAATTTTACTATTAGTAGATTCTATTGATATTCTTAAAACATGTTCAGTGTTAGATATCCTAAATAAAATCCAAGAATTCTCATCTATAATTATTTTAATCCCATCTAGCGTATTAATTTCTGTTGAATCTTTTTTAAATTCGTCATATAACTTTTCTAAAATAGTTTTTTGTAATTTAGACTCAATTTGAATTTTAGTTCTAATTTGAGAATAATTATCGGAAATTTCAAAACATTCTTTTAATATTTTTTTATTAATTGTACTGATTAGAACACTAGCTAATATCGCATCTCTACACATATTAAAATTAGGCATAATGAATCCTGCACTACTTCCCTCTCCTCCTGCATTAGCATTCTTTTCTATCATTTTTTGAACAACATTTGCTTCACCTACCTTAGAATAAGTTAAATAACATCCATGGTTTTTAACAAAATTTTGAATAGATATGCTTGTATCTATACTTGTTACAAATTCTTTTCCCTTGAAATTATATACCATATTTGCTATACACAGTAAAAGTGTAATATCTGAATTTAACTTTTCACCATTACTATTAACAACAACTAAACGATCTCCATCTAGATCAAATGCAAATCCGTAATCAAGATCATTTGATTTTACAATAGATTTCAATTGTAATAAATCATCTACTGTCGGATCAGGGCCTCTAGAGAATATACCTTTATTTCCATTAACGTCATAAACAACATGTCCAATATTCTTTAATATATTATTAGCATATCCACATGCAGCCCCACCTCCAGCATCTATGCCAATTCGTTTGTTATTGTATGAATTCAATTCTTTTGACTTTTGAATCAATTCTAGTATATCATTTTCATAATTAGATAAGAAATTCCTAGAAACTCCATAAGACGACGTAATTGGAAACATTATTTGAGTTGATAATAATTCACATAATTCTTTTTCAAATATTCCGCGTCCATCAATTATAAATTTAAGTCCATTCCAATCAAAAGGATTATGAGATGCTGTTATAATGATAGATCCATCAAATTTTTTGGACTCTCTAAATACTATTGGAGTCGGTGCTATACTTAAATCATAAACATCAATATTCTGTTCCATTAAACTTGATTTTACAATTTTTTTTATGATGTCACCTGAAGCTCGAGTATCACAAGCAACTAGACATTTTATCTTTTTATTTTTAGATTTTTTAAGATAAGATCCAAAAATACTAGATAATCTGTAAATTTCATGAAGATTAAGATCTTTGCCATAAATACCTCTCGCTCCAGAAATTGATATTTTCATAGAATAAGAATAGAAAGTTTTGATTTAATTGTGTTACTAGAATCTAAATTATATATCAGTAAAAATAAATTTGTTTTGTTAATACTGCCTCTGTAGCTCAGCTCGGTAGAGCGAAGGTTTCGTAAACCTTAGGTCGTGGGTTCAAATCCCACCTGAGGCTTTGATATGATTTCTCACTTCGAGTATTATTCTTTAATAAATTCAAAATTGTGATAAGAACATACAGGAATAAACTTTTATTTTTTATTAAAAATAATATAACATAGTATAAGTATACCATTAATAATGAGTACAATTATTGTAGCAAGTTTCAAACCTTGTTAGTACTAGCAAAGCTATGGATGAAAGTACATATTTTCCAATTCGTGTACACTTAAAATAAGGTTACCGAAATAATTAAAGTATTGATAGAAAACACAAAAAAAAGAGATGATAAAGTGTTCTAAAAACTGTTAGGCCGGTCAGTTTATATATCTATTTTCGTATATGTTATTTAATATGTCTGTTACTATTAACATAATATATTTATTGTCTATTAAATAAGATATATATTATTGAATAAAAAATGAGGTTATTGTAATTATTTTACTTTTTGTTTGTTACCTAGACTCTTAATTTAGCAGTAAAAGTTATAGATATGAATGTTCTATTTCTAGTCTATGATAATAATTAGATTTGAAAGAAATAGTTTAGTATTTCTGACTTAACTAACAAGTAATATCATGTTTAAATAGTATCGTATATATCATTACAGAATTTATGCACCTGTGATTGTTATTTTTCCATGAATCCATGCATTTTTAATTTCATTTAGTTCATAATCCTTATGTTTCCTTCTTTCAATAACATATCCAGTTTTAGAATGATAAAAAATAACCATATCGTCCGGATAAAAAGATAACATTGCATGATTATCATAATCTGATGCCATATGTCTTAAATGTATATTTTCCCAATTGAATAATTCTTCAAGGCTTCCATTAAAATGATAACAACTTCCACAAGGACATTCTATATCACGCCAGTTTCCAGAAATATTTTGTAACCAAGTATTATTGTTATTAATTTTAATATTTTTAATATTGTTCATACATAAACACACTCTATTATTAACTAAATCTTATCATAAATTTAAATATTTCAATGGTTATGTCTTTTTATAAACAATTTTAACAATGACTATAAAATTATAATCTCATGTTTTTCGTTTTATTATAATATTTGATAAATCTATTCCCTTCCAGACAATTTCATATCCTAAATATTTAAGAATATCTATAGTGTATTGGATGGGAATATTGTTATTTTCGAAAATCTGTTGTATTTTTATTAAATTATCAATATTACCAATTGTATCTTTTATTTCATTTAATTTTCTCTCAGAAATTAATAAAGAATTTTGTATTATATACTTTTTAAT
>JAATVJ010000113.1 GCA_014523515.1 Nitrososphaerales archaeon TH1177
ATATAAGTATTTAAAAGTCCAAATAGACTTGTAAACTAAAAAAAGATTTAAAAAATTAAATTAATATATAAATATTACTGTTCTTTGATAGCTGATTTTACTTTATCTGCAAGATCTTGAGGTATTTCTTTAAATCCATGAGCATTATTTGCATGCTCTTTAATCTTTTTCATAATATCTTCTTCTGATTCGGCCGTTGTTGTCCAACTACAATTTACACCAGCGTCAGCGCATCCGAAACTTTTTGTCATTATGAAAATAAATATAATATTCTATTTAAGGATTCTCTTTGAAATTTATTTGAATAATATATTTTATATTATAAAATATTACAAAATTATATTATAAAATATATCGCAATAATCCATGAAATTAGAAGCAGATTCTAAATTATATCATTTAATTATAACTCTAGTCCTAAGAAAAGAGTTAACTGTATGGAAGAAGAGGCTAGATAATGATAACAGCTAAAGAACTTAATAATTATCTAGAACTGTAAGAATGATAATAATACAATATTAGTAAAAAATTGATTTAATGCTGTGTTAAACTATTTTTTCCAGTTGTAATGTTTCTAAATCCAACTTTTTTCCATATACCTAATGAAGTTACTATTATTCCGCTAACAAATCATATTAATAATGTATTTTCAGAACTTTTTATAACATTAAATGCGATAACCAAACCACCAATAGTCATATATGGAAAATATTTCTAATAAGACTTTATGAATTTAAATAAGTTATGTGTATTAATCACTATAAATAGATATTTATCCCAAATGTATTGTAATCAAATTAACAAAATAAATTATAATATTGCATTGTATGAGCTGTAATCCTTAATTTTTTTAATAACATCTATTTAAGTAAATTCTTATTTTAAAATTCTTTTTGCTAATTTTATTAATCGTTTCTTTTAACTTAACCTAAATTACTTTAGTTTTTATTATATAATAGAGAATGAAAAATTCAAATGATGAAGATATTATACCATATTAGTAAAAAGAAAAAATCAAATTATTTATTACAAGAATAGAAAGAAAAAAAGAACAACCAAAAAAAAAACAGCAATAACTTTTATCATCATATTCCTTTAATATTTATAAGTTGATGTTCAAATATTAATAAACAAGATAAAAAAATTATTTAATAATTAGACTAAATTAATTCTAGAAAAGAAAATAAAATTTTTAGTAACATACTAAGTCAATTTTATTTCTATTTGTTATAGAATAACAAAAGAGAACAAATTGTAGAAAACTATAATAATTGATAGGAGAAATTTATTTTAAAACAAGTCCATGTTTTATCCGGAGAATGTTTATGCATGGTAAAAAATACCCCTTCTCCGGATATTGTAAATAATAACATTTATTCTGGTCATATTATCATCCATAGTTTTTATAAATAAAAACGGCTGTGTTAATTTAACCAAATAGTTTTAGCTGTGAATGTCCTATTCTAACAATATATGTTATTGAAATTTATCAGAAATAGAACAGCCACAGTTATAGTAATGTACTACTCTTTGTATTTGTATTTTCTTGGTTTGAGTCTACGTAATACCTCTAAAGCGTTAGTCATCTTTAGAGATGAAAAAAGAAGTCATGTTGCTGTATGGAATTGGATTCAGAGGTTTGGTTCTTTACAGATCTATAAACGTAAAAGAGTATCTGCTTTTATAATAGATGAAACTATAATTCAGATTGGTAATCAACATTTCTGGTTATGGTTCTGTATAGAACCAATACGTAGTTCTGTACTTGGAATCTACATTTCAGAGGAGAGAAATATGCTTGTTGCTGAAAAATTCATTAGATCATTAGTTGAAAAATATGGAAAACATACAGTTTACACAGATGGAGGTACATGGTATGATGAAGCATGCAATGTAATTGGACTCAAGCATTATCTACACTCGCCATTTCAGAAAAGTCTAATGGAACGAGTTAACCAGTATTTGAAAGACAGAATAGAAAGTTTTGATGACTATTATCCATGTATACAAAAAGATGAATGCAATCTATTACATGTACATAACTGGATACAATTTTTTGTATCTATGTATAATGATACAACATCTACTAATAATAATTATTTCGTTAATCAGTTACAAGAAGAGGTGGTAAATTTGACTTAAATTAACACAGCCCATAATTTGCATAAATTAATTCTAAATACAGTTGATATTTGTTACTTCTAGTGTTGTACTAGAAAAATATCCTATTTTCCTAGTAAAGCAAAGAAATAACTGATATAAATATAATATTAACAGATGATTGATTGAGGAACTATTGAAAATAATTTTTAATATGTAGAATTGTCTATTAAATCACCCTTTACGATATAAGTATTTTTTATTTCATCATAAATTCCAATAGAATCATAAGACCATGATTTAGAATCAGAATTTTTTATCATGCGGTTTGTTCCATTATTACAAAAATAGATTTTTTGTCATTTATCCTCAATAACATCATAAATTAAACATGAATTCATACTTACCCTGAATTTTTCAAGGTATTTTTTTTGTAGGAACTACATTTGCATCTGTACTATTATAATTTAAATTAAAATTAATAGTGTGAGCAATAGTCATATTGTTAGGTTTGAGAGGATTAAATGAACTATCAGTAAACTCTAGTTCACATTTACTAATTGCACATATTTCTTGAAAATTTTCACCATCTATTTCCAACTTTGAAATTACAGGATCTTTATTTACATTTATTAATTCAAGGACAAAGTCTGAATCACCAAAAACAGAATTTATTGATATTGTAAAAAAATTCCTAAAACTAGAATTTCAGTATATATCTTAATTTTCATTGAGAAAAATTTTAATGTAAATTTAATAAAGTTATTCCTTCAAAATCAATATTAAAAAGTTTTTGTTTTAATGATTATATTTTCAAAATGTAACTAATGAATTTTGTATTTGCATATAAAAATGATTAAAATAGAGTTATGATATATTTAGTATTCATAATTAATTGCAAGAAATAGCACCTATTTTATCTGGTATAATCATTTTTGGCTTATTACATGGAATAAACCCATCGCATGGATGGACAATAGCAGTTTTATATGCACTTCAAAGCAAAAGACCGCTACTAAGTAGCATTTTAAGTTCCAGTATACTTGCTATGGCGCATTTCCTTTCTTCACTAGTTGTAGTTTTAGCATTTATATTATTTAGCACCTACATCTATATATCTCAGAATTACCTCAACTTCGCTGCAGCAATTGCACTTGGAATATTGGCTTTTATGTTCTGGAGGGAAAAACCTGATGATTTAGTAAAGAGTCAACATGGTCATTTGCATCAATTTTCAAAAGAGGTTAAGCATGATCATAATCATTGGCATAAACATGAAGGATTTCATAGACATCTTCATACACATCAAATAAGAATATTACCATCTCTCTCAGCATTAGCAATTTCTGCTTTAGTATTAGGATTTGCACATGAAGAAGAATTTATAATACTTTCCTTAGCGGCAGGAGGAGTAAATCCATTATTGTTAATGATTGTTTATGCTCTATCGGTATCTGTTGCTTTAATAAGTGTCACAATTTTATCAGTTAAAGTAATCACTACTACTATACAAGATAAAATAATTCATTATACTAAATATCTTCCAAAAATAAGTGCAATAATATTGGCTATTATGGCTATCACATTTGGATTAGGTTTAGTTTAATAAAATTAATATTTAATTTAATTTAAAGGATTATAATAAATTTTTTTAAAAATGAAAAACTTTTTCTAAAATTAATTAATTCATTAAGCATAAACCCATAAATAAAATTATGTATAACAATTTAAGTTATTTTTAAATAGATAATAGAAATCTTTATTTGTATAGATTGGAATATAATAAAAAAGAGTGGCACAAAATATTGTATGTTCAGAATGTAAATGCTCTATTAATAATTGTAATAATAATAATGAATTTTTAAATAACAATATAAAATGTAAAAATTGCATCAAAGAGATTTGCTGTTGTATTAGAATTCATACTAACACATTGAAAAAAAATCTTTATCTTTATCTCCAAATTTATCTCTAAAATCAAAGAATAAATTATTTTTTAACATTACAAAAAATCTATTGCCTGCTGCCATTAGAATAGAAATTCTTTGCATAATGGCTGCAGAAATAGGAGAGAATATCGAATTATATACATTTGGTTTCAATTTAATAGGCTTAAATTAGCATATATTATAGGATATGCTCTTGCTGGTTTTACCACTTTTATGACTATTTTAGGGCGATATACTGAAACTGGGTTAAAAATCGAAAGTTGTTGTTCAGTACTAGAGCGGCAATCAAATAAAGGATTTTTATCAAATATGCTCCTAACATTTGGATATTTCATAAAAGGCATAAAGAAAATATCATATCTAAAAAAAGAACCAAACTTAAAGTATATACTAAAAACAAGTCTGGTTATTTTAATTACTGCAGAAAGTGCTTGTATACTAACTGCTGAAACTATTGGAATAATATTCTATAATTATTCTATTTTGCTGGGAATTCCACTAGCATTGTTGATAGGAGCATTAACAATAGTATTCATTGAAGTACATAAAAAAATAAAAGTCAAATCACAATCTTGTAATAGTTGTGATTGCAAATGATGATTATAGAAGATTAATTGTTTTTATAACTTTATATTATAATTTTTTAGTTTCAAATTTATTATAGTTTTAAAATTTTTTTGAGAATGTCATACATAATAAGACTATAAAAAGTTCTTTAAAGTATATTTTAATTCGTTTTAGTTTCATGCATAACTATAATAACGAAAATTCCAGAACAGAAGGCTATCCATCCCGTTATTTGAATTGCTATATTTATACTAAAGAAATCTGCAATAAAGCCTATGCCTAAAGCACCTATTACAAATCCTAAATCTCTCCAGAATCTATAAACTCCTAATGATGTTGCTCTCCATTGTGGATGAGCAATATCACTAATAGCAGCAAGTAAAACAGGATACACAAATGCAGTTCCTATACCCAAGAGA
>JAATVJ010000114.1 GCA_014523515.1 Nitrososphaerales archaeon TH1177
ATTTTTCCAAAAATAAAGTTACTATAATTTGACAACAAGTTAATGAAGTAAGTTCACCTTTTATTAATACATATTAAATACCACCAATTAGTAAAATTTAATTCAACATTTAAATGATATTAAAATTTCAAATGCTAAAGTTGTGACTAAAAGCTTAATCTTCGCTCGTAGCCAATTAGTCATCTTTTTAGGGAATTCTTCTTTAACGAGTATATACAGAGTATATATATAAACAAATACTTTAAATCTTACTTCATGTATGTATATAAATATTATTCTGTATCGCTCATTTATTATTAAGAACTAATTATGTTCCACTTTGAGTTTTATATTTATAATAAAAACTTATTAAGTATATTAAAGAAATTTAAATAAACTTTTAGTATGATTCCACCAACATAAAAAATCTAGTAGATTGTTCCAATATCTTTATTATTATATTTTGTCTGTATCAATTTTTAAGATCAAATTTTAGAAAATTTATCTTGTTTAAATTATTAGCTGATTCTTTTACATAATATTAATATCCAAGTCTTAAATTACTTAAAATGTAATTTGTAATTGGATGGAGATATATGGGAATCTCAGAAATAGATAAAACTAACAATAAATCTGTATTTCAAATAAAAAAACGAGACGGTAGATTAGTAAATTTTGATGAATCAAAGATAGAACAGGCAATCTACAAAGCTTTAATTGCAACTGGCAAACCTAACTTTCAATTAGCAAAAAAGCTCGTTCAAAAAGTATTGAAAAAGATGACTCTCAATAGTACTTCATTTGATAAGTCTGTCATTCCAAGTGTAGAAGATGTTCAGGATATTGTTGAATCAATTCTCATTGAAGATGGATTATCGGATACTGCAAAAGCTTACATTCTTTATAGACACGAAAGAAGGAAGATTCGGGAGGATAAAATGAAAATCCTCAATAAAAAGAATCTTGATGAGGTGGATAAAGATTTTGATATAAATTCTTTACGTGTTTTATCTTCGCGTTATCTTCTTAGAAATGATACTAATGAGATTATAGAATCTCCTAAACAGATGTTTGAACGTGTGGCTATTCTTGTTGCTCTCTCTGATGTCTTACATGATCAAACTATATTTCATTTAGCAGGTGGATATCATCAGAATATACCAGAAGCTACGTCCTATTATAATAAAATTAGTCACTTTGATCTTAAATTAAAGATTGGCTCTTATTATTTAAATAAATATCATTTTGAATCATTAATTCGATTATACGTTCAATTAGCTTCTAAAGGACAAATGAAAGCATCATTTAAAGAACTTTTAAAATTAATTTTTCAAGGAAACTTCAAAGAATATGAAGACCGAATAAAAGAATATTATACTTTAATGGTATCAAAAGATTTTCTTCCTAATACTCCTACTTTAATGAACGCAGGAGCTCGTTTAGGGCAACTTTCCGCATGTTTTGTGTTGGATATGCCTGATGACATGGAACGAATAATGGAAACATCCTCAGATGCAGCTATGATCTTTAAATCAGGAGGTGGTGTTGGAATAAATTATTCTGACTTAAGACCTGAAGGTGATATTGTTGCATCTACTTCTGGGGTTGCCTCTGGCCCGGCATCTTTTATGCGAATTATAGATACAATTACCGATGTTGTAAAACAAGGAGGCAAAAGACGCGGAGCAAATATGGGAATTTTAGAGGTATGGCATCCTGATATTGAAAAATTTATTACTGCTAAGACAAAACCAGGAGTTTTCGAAAACTTTAATGTGAGTGTTGGTGTATGGGGCGATTTTTGGAAGTCACTTATCAATAAAAATAGTAATAAATATACTCTTAAAAATCCTAGAACTCATGAGCCTATTAAACAGATAGATTCACATCAACTAATAGATCTTGTATCATTAAGTGCATGGAAAAGTGCAGAACCGGGAGTTATTTTCTTTGATAATATAAATAAATACAATCCATGCATTAAAGCAAAAGAAGGACCTCTTAGAGCTACAAATCCTTGTGGAGAACAATCCTTATATCCATATGAGTCTTGTAATCTGGGTTCCATTAATTTATCTAACTTTGTCAAAAGAAAAGCAGATGGAATGTACGAATTTGATTGGTCTAGATATGAGCAAGCTATAAGAATCTCATCAAGATTTTTAGATAATATTATAGATGCTAATAAATATCCTGTTGATGATATAGACCATAACACAAAGCTCACAAGACGAATAGGATTAGGAATTATGGGAATTGCTGATCTTTTATTTTTATTGCGAATTCCATATACTTCTAAAGAAGGTTATGAATTTATGAATAAACTTGCAGAAACATTAACTTATTATAGTATGGAAGAAAGTGTAGCAATCGCCAAGTCTAGAGGCCCTTTTCCATTATTCAAAAAGTCTGACTATCTATCGGGAAAAATTCCAGTGGCAGGATATTACGAAATGCCTAAAGAGTATCATTCTTACGATTGGGATTCATTAATTGAAAAAATTCAAAAGTTTGGAATTCGTAATTCTTGGACTACCACTATTGCACCAACAGGAACCCTATCAATGATAGCTGATTGTTCAAATGGTGTAGAGCCGGTCTTTGCATTAGTTTTTGAAAAACGTGTTACCGTAGGGAGATTTTTCTATACTAACAAAATTTTTGAAAATGTATTAAAGGAAAATGGTCTGTATAATGATGACATTTTAACAAAAATAGCTAATAATTATGGATCAATTAGAGGATTAAATGACATACCCGAATGGATACAAAGTATATTTACAACAGCAATTGATATTCATTGGACTGATCATATAATGGCTCAATCTGTATGGCAAAGATGGATAAGTAATGCTATAGCAAAAACTATTAACATGCCAGGCGATGTTACTGTTGAAGATGTTAAATCTTCTTATTTATTAGCTCATGAATTAGGATTAAAAGGCGTCACTGTATATAGAGATGGTTCTAGAAATGAACAAGTTTTACATATTACAGG
>JAATVJ010000115.1 GCA_014523515.1 Nitrososphaerales archaeon TH1177
CGTTGGCACTTTAGTACTTTGGAGATTAAATTCCTGACACATCAATGAAATTATTTGAATTTTACCATTCACTTCTTAGCAATTGAACACTGAAACCGTGGCTATTCAACTCCCGACGGGCCCGCAACGATATCGGTGCTAATATAGGAGTCGAACATATATAAAAGTGAAAGATATGGTGAAACCAGCAAATTTAGAGGTATTGTACTCTTGAAATCATAATGTCAATAGTTATGATTTTCAGGATGATAATAATGTAAGGATTGACCCTTATAGCTTATTTTTACATGCTATGAAGTCTCCTGTTACAAAGAAAAAATATAGTAGACGTCTTGAAATGTTTTTTGACTTTATAAAAATTTCTGGAGAAAATCTTGAAGAGCAATGTTTAACTTTTGTCAATAGTGGAAGAAATAATATTAATTGGGTATTTACAAATATTTTGAAATTTGTACTATTTTATAAAGAAAGAATAGACAAAAAAGAAATTTCTGGTGCAACTCTCATCAATTATCTTAAAGCAATCAAGCTATTTTGTGAAATGTCTGATATTTCAATAAATTGGAAAAAGATTACACGAGGATTATCAAGAGGAAAAAGATATGCAAATGATAGAATACCAACTATAGATGAAGTTAGAAAAATAGTTGAATATCCAGATAGAAGAATTAAACCGATAGTCTATACTATGTGTTCCTCTGGCATTAGATTAGGAGCTTGGGACTATTTAAAATGGAAACATATTATTCCTATTTTGGGTTTAAATAATGAAGTTATTGCTGCTAAAATCATAGTGTATGCCGGTGAAGAAGAAGAATATTTTTCCTTTATTTCTTTGGAAGCCTATTCATATCTAAAGGAATGGATGGATTATAGAAAAGATGCAGGAGAAAAGATAACTGAAGAAAGCTGGCTTATGAGAAATCTCTGGGATGTAACAACTCCTACAGGAAAAGGTCTTGCTACAGTTCCAGTCAAACTAAAATCATCTGGAATAAAAAGACTAATGGAGAGAGCATTATATGGCCAGGGAATTAGAACTAGGCTTAAAGACGGTAAAAAGAGACATGAATTCCAAGTAGACCATGGCTATCGAAAATTTTTCAAAACCCGTTGTGAACTTGGTGGCATGAAGCCCATTAACATTGAAAAACTATTATCTCATTCAACTGGAATATCAGATTCCTATTATAGAGCTACTGAACAGGAATTATTAGATGATTACCTCACAACAATGCATTCGCTTACAATTGATGAAAGAAATAAATTAAAAAAACGAATAGATAAACTAGAAGAAAAGAATGAAGATGAGAAATATATTATTAAAGCCAAGCTTCAAGAAAAAGATGAACAAATTAAAACACTAATAGAAAAACAAGAGAAATTTGAAATATTAATTCAATCACTTATAGATTCTGGAAAATTCAAGCCTAAATAGTTTTAGGTAAAAATCTATATTTTCTCTTCTGTTAAACTTAAGAGAAAATATAGTGCTATAGGCATATCATTACTATTTACAATTTTATTACAAAGAGATTCAGATATATTTTCAATTTCATTATTTTGCAATTTTGTATCTAGAATATTTTTGGTAAAGGAATCATAATTATCAGAAAAATTATTTTCATGGTGCTCAGATGTAGAATATACAAAACTTTTAATTAACTGCTTAGATTTTTCGTCTGTATTATATAAAAGGTATATGCCACCTTTAATAATTAATTTTAAAAAAAATTTAAATGTATTTGTTTCTTTAAGAGATCTATCAATTAATGTAACAGCTTCGGGATTAGATAAAATTTTTTTAATTTTTTCTATAGGTGGTGCAACTTTAAAAAAAGAAATACGTCCATAAATATCATAATCTTTTCTTTCTTTTTTAGTTAGTTTACTTAAATCTTTTTTGCTCTTTATTTCCTGTATTAGTATATTATTAACTGTTAATTCAGAAAGAACTTTTGACAGAATGGATTCATTTATATCTTTATTTGAATAAATATAATTAGCTAATTGAGTTTGAAATTCATAATTACTGTAATCAAAGCCTATATTCAAATCAATCAGTATATCCTTCTTAATCTTGGTTGGATTTAGAAGATCACCAGGATTTACATGGTATAAATTTTCATCTACATAATAAGTTTTTCTTCCAATGCCAAATCTATTAACTTTTTAATTAGTAAATTTAATTAAAATGTGAGGTTAATTAGTAATTAAAATAGTGATTAAAATAATCAGTGGTCAATCTAAATTGCCAAGAAAGGATTCTATTTTCTTTTCTGAATTATCTGCTCTAATAAAAATAGGAACATTTTCTATTCCTGTTGCAATATAGCTTGATAAGAGCCAATCACCTGGTGCAAATTCCAGTGTTTTTTCCAATATTCCATTATCTATTGTAAATGTATTACTAACTGTATTTCTATCATAAGGTCTTGGCAAGGTTCCTACAAAATAGGTATGAAGTTGCTGTAAAGCACTAGTATTAAGATATGCAATTCTCTGGGTTGCTATACATCCTCCTAATCCATATTTTCTTCCTTGTCTTAGTAAGGTCTCGATATGCTCACTACATTCTTTTTCTATTCCTTTTGCATTTGTCAGATCTCTGATAAACTCTTGAGCCTCATCAAAAACAAATAAAATGTATGGTTTAATTTTGAATTGATGTTTTCGTCTATGTAGGAACTCGCTACTCAAGTATATTGCAAGTTCTTTTATTATATATGGATCAGATATTGAAATACATGTTAATCTAGTTGTACCTTCAATGATATCAATTATTTGATCTGTAGTTATTCCAGTTTCTTTTTTGATTCTTCTTCCATTACCATCATCAGATTCATTTAATTTTAAACGGTCCAAAAGAAAACTTCGACTCATAGCCCAGCCATAAAGATTAGCATTAATATTAATTTTGAAATTTCTCATAGCTTCTGAAGCAGCTGAGATCAGTGATTGAGCAAATTCTTGATTTATGAAATCGTTTTCTTTCAGTTTATTCTTAACCATGCATTCAATTATCTTTGTTCTAATATCAGAAATTGCATCTAAATAATGAGGTTTTTCGCTACTTTCATTTCTTAGTGCATCTAATTCCATTAATACATCTTTGCACATTGGACAAACAGATTCTGGTTTGACAAAATGAGTAACAATTCCTTTTTCAAATACTTTTGATAATCCTTTTTTGACTCTCTCATCATCTTCATATTCTCTTGGTTTGACTACAGAAATAAAGAACTCGTCCTCTTTTTTTACTGGAGACTCCAGAATTATCTTTGACTCGATGTTATTATCGGAAAATAAATCCATCAGTAAAAATGGATATTCACAAGAAATATCAAAAATTACAATTTTAGTATCTTTGGAAAATAAAAGTATTTTTCGAAGTAAATTAGCAAGTAAATTGCTTTTTCCACCACCAGTAAAAGAAAAAATACCAAAATGATATCTTACTAGATTATTAAAATTGATATATAATGGAATTTTTTTATTTGCTTCCTCAAACATCTTCATGACTCCTATTCTATGGCTATCTTCGCCACTTTTACTATCAATTGCAATATCAAAGTCCATTTTTGATAGAACTTTTTGATTATACATTTTACTTACTGTATCAGAATTCAGTAAAAAGGCATTATCGCCTATTATAGGATAAGAAAAGCCCTTGATGTAGTCATGTTCTATTTTTCCATTATCATTTTCATCATATTTTTTTCTATGTATTACAAGGTCATAGTTTATCGGAATGGCACTAATCTGAACCATCATGGTGGATTTATCCTCTGTATCCCAATCAGCAACAGATTGTTCTATTACTTCAAACTGCATAGGATAATAAGTATGATCGGAGAGGGCACGTAGACCGTAATGGTCCGGCCAAATTCTTGATGCTACAAGCAGAGTAAATCTTTCAATATAAGTTGCGTCTTCTTCGTCTTGTTGACTACTACTTTTATTTCCATCGGAATTTTTTTTGCTCTTAAAATTTCTTACAGCAAAAATCATTCCTTCTTCTAAAAGACTCATTATATCTTTATGATATGTTACCTTTATTCTGCAATCATATTTTGAATGGATGGGTGCATTCTCATTTCCAAAATTTGCATAATTTTGATTTGGAATTACTGCAGAAAGTCTTGCCTTAAATTTCCCATCGAAATCTGTAAAAAGTAATTTAGCAATATCCTTTTTTTCTTGTTCTTCTTCTTCCTTATAATCTTCGGTTTGACTCATACATATGTCTCCTTTCCCTAAATGAATTCATATAAAACACAAAGTTTCTTAAGTCTTTGTTACAAGAAATCAAAATATTTGCTGAATCTACTATATTTCTAAATTGTTCATTATGCCATTTTGCGATCTTGTCAACAATATAAAGGGCTTTATTATGACCAAAAGATTCAGCAATACTAGGACTACCCATAGATTTTAGAATTATCATTATAAGGTTTTGTAATTCATTTTTTGTTTTATTATTTTTGTAGAGGATAAATTGGATTTTCTCTTCTCCAACATACTCATGAATACAATTTAAAATATTATCATCATCTGCAGCATTAGTAGAACCAAGATCCAATGAAGGGTAAACAAGTCGATCTATAGAGAGAACATTACTTCTTAAAATAGGGTTGGTCTTAGCCTGTTCTAATTGAACAAAAGAGCGTAAAAATAATTTGCTAGGTGTAATTTTATTTTTAATCGCTCCACTTACATATCCCTTTCGATCTTTTCTATCTGGGATTGCCATTATAAATGCAGCATCATATTCGATTAAAGACCAAGGGACCTTGATTTTCTCATAATTTAATAAACTCAAGGATTGAAGAATTGTTCTGTCGCTATAAGGAATTTTATCAATTTCATCTTGAATTTTCATATTTATATTTTTGTCATCAGTCCAAAGAGAATTGGATAATCCTATTGGTAAGAGATGATTTCTAAAATCATGTGCTGTAGTATCTTTAGCTATTCCAAGTAACAATATATTATTTTTCCAGCATTCTTCAATTAGCATATACAATGAGAATAAAGTGAGAAAGGCTAGATCGGTTGTTGTAATCCATTCTTTTTTTAATTCATCATCACCTGCAATCGATTTACTAATAATAAATGGATCTTTATCTCCATCAAATATTTGATTTCCAATTGAAACAACCAACTTTTTCATTCGTGACCATGATTGATTATATTTGTTGTTTATTGAATATTTTCCATCTACTTTTTCTATTACGTCTTCTTCTATCCATCTATCAATATATTTCTGCATTCGATTTACTATTTTTTTATCTTTAATCTGTAACATTTCACATAAATCATCAGAACTAACTGTTTTATTTTGAGAAAGTAGTTTATAAAAAATTAAATATCTTAAGTAATCTCCTCGAGCCGGAGGAAGATCTAATAATTCATGAATTATATGATGTCTTCCTAATGTAAAATCATTTGCATCTAATGGAACATTATCAATTTCATAATTTAACAATGAACAATCATTAATCCAATCCTTTCTGTTGGATGTATCATATAGCAAACTTGAATACATATTAGTTAAACTTCTATCCATGAGTATCAAATCTGCTTTTTTAGTTGAAGCAAGTCTATAAGCCAAAAAGAATTCAGAAAAAGTCATCAATGATTTAGAGATATTAGTATTATCCAAAATTGATTCCTCAGTCAATATATTCATTGTACTTTGTTTTTTATCTGGATTTGAATCATAAAGCGTATGATCAATTTCAGGAATTTTGCTTATAAAAATTGGAACACAACTTGATACATCATCTCCTTTACCTATGAATTTTTCATCATATTTGACCTTAATAGTTGTTTTATCAAAATTTATTGAACCAAAACATGAATAAGCTCCTGCATAAAAGATAACCATATCAAAAAACTGCTTTGCATATTCTGTTCCATCAATTGCAACAAAATTTATAGAATGCTTACCAAAAATTTTCTTTGAGCATTCATGTGCCTGAGGATAATCAAATTCATCGTTAATCAAATGTTTTATTATCAATTCATATAATGATGAACTCTGTTTAATCCGGTTTTGGAACTCTTCTATTTGCCAGTTAGTAGAATTTTGTAATAACTTTCCAGTTTTGATAATTTTTTTGCTTAATATAGATGAATGATCTGAAAGTTCTTCCAAATATGTTGAAATAACATGTATGATATATAACATTTTTATTTATTCAACATGTACAATTTTACTAACTCTACCATCATTTTTAAGAGATTTCATAATTATAAATGAGGCACTGTTATTGAATATTTTATGAAAGATTTTATATTGCCAGGATGATCTTTTATGCTAGAAATGCATAAAGATCAGTTTTACATATACATATTTGCATAAAATGAATTCAAACATTGGTACTTTCTACGATAATACTGGAGAAATAATTGGGAGTAAATCAACCTATACACAACCCAGTGATCTAAAACCAACTATGAAAGCACCATTTGAAATATCTTTAGATGAAGATATTGCTAATGAGATAGGATCTTATGATGTAACAATTACATGGAGACATCCAGGTGAAAGTACAGAATACTCCAATGTCTA
>JAATVJ010000116.1 GCA_014523515.1 Nitrososphaerales archaeon TH1177
ACTGTGTAGCCTGCTATATCAAATAGCTTGAGATCATTAGCTCCATCAACAACTACAACTATTTCTTCTTTTTTAATACCTAATTGTTTAATTATTGGTCTAACAACAAGTGATTTATCTGAAGTAACATTAAGTTCAATATCATCTAGTATTCCATTTTTGAAAATTAATTCATTAGAAAAAATTAAATCTAAACCTAGCTCTGCCTTTAATCTATCTGTAATAATTGTAAAACCACCTGAAACGGCAACCATTTTCCATCCTGCATTTTTGAGTGTTAAGCAAAGATCTTTTGCTCCAGGCATAATTTCTAAGTTTTCTCCTATATCTTTAGCATCTTGAAATCTTGTACCTCTTAAAGCATACACTCTCCTTCTAAGACCTTCTTCCCAATCTATGTCTCCTCTTATTCCTTGTTTTGTTATATCCCAAATTTCCTTTTCTTTTGCAGGTCCGAAAACTTGAGCCAAAATAGGTAAATATTCAGCATTAAGTAATACTCCTTCCACATCAAATATTATTAACATAGATATTTGCTTAAGCGACTATCTTTCTTTACCGTATATTAAGCTTGTCTGGTTTTATAATACATTGTTAAAATTAAAGAAAAAAGTGTGGCGATTATAGATAGATAGATAGATAGAAAGCAATTAAATTAAAATGGAGTTAAATTGTTAAAAAGTAAAAAACTAATAATACGGAATAATTCTTTAATCAAATTTATAGAATGGAAATCGTACAAATCATTTTTCTATCTTTAATTATTTCTATACTTGGAGGAGTTTTTTCCACTTGGATTTACCTTTTATTATTTATGATTAAATCTATTACCATGTCTCCTAGGTTAGAATTTATTGAAAATGTAGAAAAAAAATTTCCAAAGGTTAGCATCATACTTCCTGCCAGAAATGAAGAAAAACACATTCGTCATTGCATAGATAGCCTATTAAAACAAGATTATTCAGATTTTGAATTAATTTTAGTTAACGATGAATCAACAGATAAAACATTGGAAATTATGAAAGAATTTGAAAAGTCATATCCTATTAAAATTAAAGTTGTTAACATTACTCATCGTGATGAAGATTGGATTGGAAAAAATTGGGCTTGCTATCAAGGTTATCTAAAGTCTAATGGTACTTTGTTGTTGTTTACGGATGCAGATTCATTTCATTCAGAAAAAACAATGTCTTTAGCTGTCCAAAATATTATTCATAATAGATTAGATGCAATAACAGTAATGCCAATGTTATTGTGTCATGATTTTTTTACAAAAGTCACTCTTCCACTATTAACAACTTTTATGCATACTAGATTTTCTCCTCTAAAGGTTAATAATGCCAAATCAAAGCTTGGGTATTTTATTGGAAGCTATTTTATTATTAACAGAGATACTTATGAGAAAGTTGGTTCTCATGAATCAGTAAAACATGAGATAATCGAGGATGGTGCTTTGGGCAAAAAAGTCAAAGAGGGAAATTTTAAAATGAAAATGGTTAGAGGAGAAAGCTATGTTCAAGCAATATGGGCACGAAATTCCACAGAATTAATTAATGCTATAGATAGATTAGTTATCCCTCTCTTTAAAGAGAAAAGACTTGAAGCTAGTCTTTTAAGCATAGCTCTTTTCTTTTTATTGCTATTTCCTATTTTGATATTTCCTTTGTCATTAATATCGAATATAAACCATCCAAATCTCATTAACTTTGGAATCTCTCTTTTATCTGGCTTAATATTGGTTATCCTATTAATCACAAATTTAATTCAAATCCAAAAAACGCTTTTCTTTAATAAAATTTATTCTATTGGTTTTATAATTGGAGGAGCAATTATCGTTACAAGATTTATTAATAGATTGATAAAATCAAACACAAAAAGTATAATCAATTGGAGAGACAGAATATATATACTATCTACGGATCAAACATCTCCATTATAGTGTTTCGCAAATCTTAAAACAATTATTCTCTTTTCTTTTTGATACAAATTTATTAAGATAAATAATATTTTCTTTTTTGGATGCTGCTATATATCTCCAATATTCATCTATTGATTTTGTAATACCAATCCTTCTAGTAGATAATATTAAATCAGGTTTAACATTTTCTTCTTCTTCTTCTTCTTCTTCTTCTATGTATATTTCACTATTGATATCAGCTAAATTGTAATTATTATGCTGTTTGTCTATACACAGTGCTTGTGCTATTTTTCCAGGTCCATTGGTTAGACTATATATATCATGTACATTTCTATACTCTTTCATATATGGGATTCCTTCTTGCGGTTCTAAAGCTCGTAATAATACAGCACCTGCCATCTCTTTTGGTGACCTTGCAGTAACATTGAAACAAAAATAATTTCCATAGATAAAATAAACATAAGATCTGCCCACAGGCCCAAACATAATCTGGTTACCTTTTGTCATACCTTTGAATGCATGACTAGCTTGATCATTTTTAAAGCCATAAGCCTCTGTTTCTACAATTAATCCTGAAATCTTTATTCTTTTTTTATTTTTTATTGTTATGATTCTCACTAATTTTTTTCCTAACAAATCTTGCGCTACTACATTCGTCTCCCTTAAAAAAAAATTAGAATTAAGAATTTTTGAATTTCTCAATAATTTCAATTCCTTTTATGATAATAGTAATAATAATAAGTAAAGATAATTTGCATAATACTCAAGTAAGATATCTGATTGATTTAAATAGTCTTTGATAGTACTAATTGTGTTTGCAAAAAAATCTTGGTATAAGTTATGAATTAAAATTGCCTTTGATTCTCATCCATACACCGTTTGGATTAAAGTTTTTTGATAAAGTAGCTAATTCAAAATTTGGCAAAATTTATGCAAAATTTAATATCTATTTAATGCCCTTGATAACTGCTTTAGCTGTATTTTTAATTGTAGGATCTCTTCTGGTATTATTTTCTAATGATGCTGCTAGGGAAGGTGTTCGTGACATAGGCCCTCAAGGTAATCTATTGATTCCGGGTTTAAACCCTATACTACCTTGGACATACGGATGGATTGGATTGGTTGTTACGATAATAATTCATGAAGCAGGACATGGTATTGTCGCCAGAGTTTACAATACCAAAGTAGAGTCAACTGGAATTGTATTGTTTTTTGTGATACCAATAGGCGCATTTGTAAATATCCAACAAGATGAATTAAATAGAACTTCATTCAAACAAAAAAGTGCAATTCTTACTGCAGGACCTATGAACAATATGATACTTGCAGGGATCTGTTTTGGATTGCTATTTCTTTTAGTATCTTCACTTTCACCTATTTCAAATACTTCAGCAGATGAACCTGGTATCACTGTATTGACAGTTGGAGAAAATTCTTTAGCAAAATCTATTGGACTAGAAAAGAATTCTATCATTACTTTTATCAATAATGAACCAATGGAAGATGTTGTAGAGCTACGAAATATTTTAAAGGATAATTTAGGAAGCTCTATACAAATAAAGTGGCTGACAGAAGATAAAAGAGAACAAATTCAATCTGTTAACCTACCTGCATCTCTTCAAGAAAATAAAGGTGTATTAGGTGTTACTCTTGCAGATACTTTTTTTGATCCAGTCTTAGTTTTGGACAGATACAAAAATCTCTTTTTAACTAATCCATTAGCAATACTTATGCCGCCAACTTTAGGGCAAAGTGCGATTCCATATTCTGATATTATGTCATCTCAATATTCTTCAAGTATTTTTGGTCCAGCTTTTCCAATTATTGGAAATTTACTTTTCTGGATTTGGTTTATTAATTTTAATGTAGGAATATTCAATGCCCTTCCTATAACTATGTTAGATGGCGGTCAATGGTATGGTTCATTACTAGAAAACAAAATTAAAACCAAAAGCAAAATTAAGCCATTTACTATTTTAAGTATAATATTTATAATAATTGTAATATTGGCATTTACTTTACCATGGGTTTTAGCATAAGTTGATGATGCATATTTTAGTATAGCAGTAAAATGATCTTATGAATTTTTTTGTTAATTGATAAAAATTTAATGCTATATAGACTAAAACTATATTAATGGACTAAGAAATATAATATATACACAAGTTTCAATTTATGTCTATTGATTATTTCTTTTAAAATAGATAAATAATTGATATTGAACAAATGAATAAAAAATTTGATAAATATGAAAAGAAATACTAATAATAATAATAATGATAATACTAATACTAATACTAATGAGAAAATCAACTATAGTAATGATTTAATAAATAATGGAAATAAAAGTGAGACAACAGATAGGATATCTAAGAATCCTAAATATGCTAATGAAGAGGAAGCACTAACAAAAACAATTCTCAATTCAGTTCCCAAAGAGTCACAAATTACTCTAGCGAGGTTTGAAGGGCCAAATATTGCTTTGTACACTAAAAACCCTAAATTTTCTCTTACAGAATTGACATATTATCTTTCATCTCTTTCAAAAACCTTGAAAAAAAGATTCATAGTCAGAACTGATAACTCAATAAGACTTCAAGAGGATAAGACAAGATCTATAGTTGCTAAAATATTACCTAAAGATGTCGTCGTTTCAGCCGTGTTTTGTGATGATGCAACTGGTGAGGTAGTTTTAGAGGTTAATAAACCTGAAGCAATTGATTCTGAAATTCTTATAAATATAGCTCATTCTACTGGATGGATAGCTCATTTACGACGTTCATCACATATTTCATCTAATAGCATAAAAAATATACATACAATATTGAAAAGCTCCTCAAAAGAGAGAAGTAATTTTCTAAGAGAACTAGGTAAGAGAGTTTTTAGAGAGCCATTAATCAAAAGAATAGATGAAACTTTTGAAAATGAAAAATTCTCAGAAAGGACTATAACAAATAGTAATAAACCAAATAAAATTTGGAATAACAAAGAAGTTTATATTTTTTGTTTAGGAGGAGTAAAACAAGTAGGACGTTCTTGTTTTCTTGTTGTAACATCTGAGAGCAAAATTATGTTAGATTGTGGTATTAATCCTGGAGAAAATAATGGCATA
>JAATVJ010000117.1 GCA_014523515.1 Nitrososphaerales archaeon TH1177
ATAGGTTTATTTGTTGTAATATCGGTTCGCAATTCATAATAATATTCTGAATCTTCATCAATAGATTTTGACCATACTTTTATAGGTTTATCTGTATCCTTTGTAGAAAACGCAGCAATCATTTTAAGGCCTACTCCGAATAACCCTCTTTGTTGTTTTTCAACATATTTACCAGATGTGAGAAAAGAACAGACAGCCACGGGTACCTTTTCAGAATTGATACCTATGCCATTGTCTTGACAAGAGAGCGTCCAAAGATCATTTTCAACATCAGTTTGTTTTATTGATACGGAGATACTGGGAAGAATATGATGAACCTCACAAGAATCTAGTGAATTCTCTATCAATTCTCTTATTGCCATATATAAAATACGTTCCCCCGTAAATCCAGCTAAAGCAGAATTATCTACAAAAAATTCTGATTCAGCTTTTTTATTGTATTTTACTTTAGGATTTTTGTGGAGATGATGAGGAGCATGATTATCAGAATCTTTCTTTTGATATTTCAGTTCTAATTTTGAATTTATTTTCAACAGGCTATGACCTTTATAAAATAACTAAATTTATCTTTTGGGATTAAAAAAATTAGTCTTTAGCATTTATTAAATTTGTGATCCATAAGGAGTAGTTGCAAATTTTAGTTCTTTTAAAGATTCAAAATTCACTTCAATTAAAAATCTTTTTCCTTCTTTATAGATAACCAAAAAATCAGTACCTATTCCGATGATTTCGCCTCCAGCAAGTTTTTTATTGTTATTCATTATTGTTATCTATGATATTGTGTTAATCTCTTATTATAATTTTTTTAAATTTCAAGATAATATTATGAGGAAAAAATTATATTATTATAATCTTTTATCATATCTTGGTCTATTATTCCTTGGACTACAATTTGCCTTCCATCAGATAATTTTATATCTATTGCAACAGCACTATAAGGTATTTCAAATTTTTCTATTATATTCTCATCCTTAGTATCATAAATCTTTTCGATTTTTTTATTATCAATCTTAAATCCACTTACTTGAACTATTTTCCTATGTCCTGAACCACCTCCTCTTCCTCCTGCTGATCCTTTTGATTCTTCCACTAATAAAATAAAAATCTGGTTATTGGATGAAGTTTCCGATAAATCTAATTCATCATATATTACTAAGAGTTTTCTTTGGGGACTTAAGATGAGTAATTCTAATTCATTCATATTTTATTCTAATTAAAAAATCGGAGAGAAAGCAATTTCCTATTTAGTGTCTTTTCTCTGCTCTATCATAACTTTTTGAATCTTTGCTTTTTCGAAATCGATTGGTTGATCAGAAGATTGATTTGTAGTAAGATCTTCTATTTTATCTACGATTTCCATTCCATCAATGACTCTTCCAAAAACTGTATATTGATTGTCCAAGAATCTTGAATCTTTGGTAACGATAAAAAATTGTGAACCTGCACTATTAGGATCTGCGGTTCTCGCCATAGATAATATTCCTCGTTCATGCGGAATGTCATTAAATTCAGCATCAATAGTATAACCTGGTCCTCCCGTTCCCCATCTATCTTTTTGAGTACTATTCTTTGTAGTTGGATCTCCTCCTTGTATAACAAAATCTTTTACTATTCGATGAAAAATAGTTCCATCGTAAAAACCTGTCTTTGACAGATTCAGAAAACTGTTAACATGTTTTGGAGCTGCTCCTGGAAAGAATTCTATTGTAATGTCTCCAAGTGATGTTTTTATAATTGCAATATTATCAGATGGTGTCATATTAGCCTTAATCATATTTTCAGGTCTTTCAACTGCTGTATTTGATTCTTTGTCTTTTGTTGCATTAAGATTTGTATTCGACTGTTGAGAGAGAGGATTCGGTTTATAATTTTTATTAACTTGATAAACAAAAACACCAAAAACAATGTCCTCATTATCATTTTCAAAACTGGGAGACGCATATACCAGCTTATACGGTTGGTCCCTTGTTCCGTTTATTGGATATTTTATATCTTTAAGATTTAGAGCGATTGTTCCACTTGAATATTCTGGTTGGATATTAGTTAACATACCATTACCAAACGATGCGTAGGATATAGGGGTAAAAGGAATCAGTTTTCCAAGTAAGGTGTTATTCCAAAAATTTGCATTTGGAGTAAATCCATCATCTTCTACATAATCTCTTTCGTTGAAACCACCAATCTTCATAAACCATTGTTTTTTACTTTCATCTCCTCCACTTCCTAAAGTGTAAAACGCATTCCCATTGGGACCATTATGCCTATCTGCTACAATATATATCACTATATAATCAGCCTGTAGGTCTTGAGCAATTTGAGTTGCAGTTTCTTGTTCACTCATTAACATTTTAGCTATAGTTTGTATTCTCGTTTGATTTATTGTTGCATTATCAGCTAAAGTAGTTTTATTTCCTAATGTTGTTATCCAATATCCGTAATCCCACCATGAAGCTATTACTGAGTCCTTGGGTGTATTGTTCTCTATCCAATCTAATGCATCTACCCAATCGTCTACCTGCATCCTGAAACCTGTAGCGCCATTTACTATGGATGGAGGAATATCTGCTGAGCTTATCCAATTAAAATTCTTTGGGTATATCAATCCATTATAATCAATCAAAGGAATAGAAATTAAAAATACAACCATTGCAACAAAGGATATTTTGACTAGAGGTTTGACCTCCGGTAAAATCTTACCTTCTTTAACATTTTTTCTAAATTCCCTTTCCTTTATCTTGTTCTGATTCTCAATCCTGTTTTGTAGAATGCTCCTAGTTAATTCGTAAAGCCCAATAGAGGCAAGTATTACAATTGCTATAGAAGAATATACCATTAGTCTTGCAAATGTTGCACTAACATACAGACCAGTTATTCCTATAATTAAGGCAAAAATGGTCATGTCTGTTCTTTTAGAAAATGAAACCCAAACCCCAAATCCTGCAAAGATCAGCAATATTGAATAATCTGTAAAATAGTCAATTACAGTTGGCGTAGAATGCTCAGCAACTGATTCAACCAACGGATTATGCGAAGACAAAAAAGGATTTACTGCAACAAGATATCGAAATGATGAGGGTTGGTAAGCCCCTACTAGAAGAATACTGACTGTAAGTAAAACAAATACACCAAAAGCTGCAATAAGATTTCGATTAGCTTTTGTAGGAGAACTTTTCGTTCTTATGATGGTTCCTACAATTGCAAATATCATTCCAACAATAAGAGCTATCCCAGGGAGTCCTATAACAAAGGACATACCAGGGCGAGGAAACGCACCTGCTGTTATTAAAGTAAATAACGTGAAAGTAATAATGCCATAAAGAAATATTGAATCCTTTCTTAGAAAAGGTAACGTAAAAAAGAAAATTCCTAAGGGAATACTGAAATACTGGATTCCACCCCATGAAGAATTGGCTAATCCCAGAATAATTCCTCCGACTGCTGCTGTTAGAATAGTTCGTTTTATATTTTTGCTTTTTATGGAAGAGGTAAACAAATAAACAGACAAAAGTGCCAAAAAAAGACCTAAAGGTTCAGACTTAAACCATCCCAAATTGCCTCTCTGAATAATTGCAGGCATAAAAGCAAACAAAAGACCTGCGAACATCCCTGCGGTAGTACCGCTCAAATTTCGTACAAGAGCAAAAATAACTATAGTGGTAAGAGATCCTATTATTACTGGAAACATTATCACAAAATCCAAAAGTGAACTGCCAAAACCAAAAATTTTATACATGCTTGCTGCGACAAGATGAAGAGCATTTTGAGAAGTAGTTGGTACATCTCTTCCTTCAGGATACCACGACTGGTAGTCATGCCAATTTAAATAAGCTTCAAATCCATTATCAATAATATATTTAGTGGCTCTGTAATCAAAATATGGATCGAATTCATTTAAAGCAAAACCATATTTTATCGGATAGGACCTTATAATAAAGGCAGTAGAAAAGGCTATTATCAGAACCATAATAACAAGAAGATGTTTAGCCTGAAATTGAAAGGTGTTTATTCTAAATAGTGTTTTATTGCCAGAGAACAATGTAATAAACTACTATTTTTTACTTCCTTTTTAAGGTAATGGCTATTTCATAAATACACTCAAACTGATATCGCAAAATCCCAATTACATCGATAAAACGTGATGCTAATTGAAATTTAGGTCTTGATAGGAATCAATCCTATTACACAAATTTATAATTCAGATGATGGTTTGTTAAGAGATGAATAAAGGAAAGGTAATAATGTTGTGATTTCGCCGTGTATAGTGACTTGTTTTGCATCTGCTCTTATCTTATTCCATGAAATAGCTTCTTTCACTTCTGCTCCACTCAAGCTTCCATCCCAAACATTCGCAGTAGTAATATAAACAGCATAATCTAATCCATCTCTAAACTGATTCCACCATAGAGTATGATGTTTAGATATGCCACCACCTAACATTAAGGCACCAGTTTTTTTTGCTTCAAATATTATATCAGAAATTTTGGTTTGATCTTTTAAAATATTTAGAAACACGTCCTTATGATTCTGATAAAATAGCCATATCTGACTTCCTACAGCTCCGTCGACTATACCAGGGACAATAACAGGGATTTTATTTTTGTGAGCCCAATATAAAAAAGATGATTCTCCTAACTTACTTCCTATATAGTCAATGAATTCATAACATGCAAATTGTTTATTCTCCTTGTAAAATTCATTAATATATTCTTGTATTTTAGTTTCGATTAAAGGACCATAATTTTCTACAGGAATGAAGACATTTCCTAATCTGTGAATATTCTTTTTTTTAAGATAATTGTCGTCGCTATTAAAATCTCCAGGGTAATATTTAGAAAAAGATCTGGCTATATCGTGATCTAAAGAACCGCATGTTGTTATTATACAATTGAACATATTTTTTTTTACCATATCTTTAATTATTCCTCGTACTCCAGTAGAGATTATTGCTCCAACAAATGATAAAAATTTGGTACAATTAGGTTCTTCTATCATTTTTTGTAATATGGTAATTCCGTTACTCAAATTTACAGATTCAAATCCTCCGGAATTGGACATTTGATTTAATACTTCCTTTAACTCACCTTTTTGAATATTATAATCCTCAATTTCATACTTGCTATTTTTTTGATTTCTATTATAATTCATAGAAAAATAATAAAATAGTAACAATATAAGAATATATTTACTTGTAAGAGTCTTCATTTTCGCATTTTATAAAAGTCAGATAATTGTATCATGTCATGTGAATAATAAACACACTTTCACAGGAAAAAAAATTGATCCTCCAAATATATACCCCAACATGTCTATTTCTGATCTTATTTCTTTCTATGGATCTACTGGATTTAACGCTAGGCGATTATCAGAAGCAGCAAAGATGTTCAAAAAAATGATTGATATTGAAGCCACTACATGTTTAACTATTTCAGGAGCAATGACTCCAATAGGTCTTGGAAAATCTATTTCAACTTTGATTGAGAAAGGGTTTGTTGATTGGATCATTACCACGGGAGCTAATGCATATCATGATCTTCATTTTGCCTATGATTTGCCTGTCAGGCAAGGTCATTTTGATGTCGATGATGATATTTTATATTCTAAACAAATCGTTAGAATTTACGATATTTATATTAAAGAAGTAGAAACACTTCAAAGACAAGACGATCTTATACAAGACACTATAAGAAAGATGAACAAAAGAATAGGAAATACCGTAAAAGATATTTCTACAGCCGATCTTTCTTACCGACTGGGAGAGAATGCTTATCATCACTCTTCTTTTCCTGACAAATCTTTCATGGTTTCTGCTTTTAAAAACGAGGTGCCAGTTTATATTCCCTCACTAACGGATTCATCCATTGGAATGAATATGATACCACTTCTTTTTGAGTCATCTTTACCTCCTCTTAATCTATTATCCGATATTTCTGAATCAGCAGCAATATTATGGAAAAGCAAAATTTCAGGAGGGTTAGAATTAGGTGGAGGAGTACCCAAAAACTTCTTCCAACAAACTGGTCCTACATTATATCAAATTTTGAAAATAAAAGAAGGAGGTCATGACTATGTCATTCAATTGACAGACGCAAGACCTGATACAGGAGGTTTATCTGGAGCAACAATTCAAGAAGGGAAGAGTTGGGGAAAAATAAAAACATCTCATACTGGCAATGTAATCGTGTATGGCGATTCTTCTGTCTATTTTCCGATCTTATGTTCATATATTTTATCAGAATGTAAACCAAGAAAGCCAAAGAGATTATATCAATTGAAAGATAAATTTGTAAAAGAAATGAAGGACAAGTATTTAAAAAAAAATAAAAATAGCGATAAGTTACCCTTACGTTTTAAATCTTAAACTTTAGAATTTTTTTATTTTCTAATATTTGTCTAATTAATATTTTTATTTTGTCAATATTAATACCATAGTAAGTTGAATCTTTTACATTTAAAAATTTAACCATTGATCTCTCAAGTATTGAAAAACATATATTATTTTCATTTTTTTGAAAATGAACAAGAGCTGCACAAATCAATATTAATCCATTCAGTAATTGCTTTTCACGTCCACTGGCTTCTTTCCAAACCATTTCCAATGCTTCATGAGACCACCAATATTTCTCATCATTAAAAAATACGATTGCCCTAGTAATTGCCTCTTCTTTGCTTAAATGTCTTTCTTTTACCTCAATGATTTCTTTAATTGAAGAAATCTTTTTTAATAAATTCAATATTTTATCTATAATTTCTTTTTTTTCAATGCTGAGATCTAATTCAATAAAGTCGCTTGCTATACGACAATCTCTAATTATAATATCTAAGGAATTAGTTAGCTCCCTTGATTTTTTTAGAATCAAATCCGCATCTATTGGTACAAATTGTGGATTATCCAAATATACCATATATCTATATAAATTATGCTTATTCATTCCTATAATCCCTCACTGTTTGCTACTATAGATAATAATTAAAAATATATATCAAGCCGAAATTAAAATAATTTTGGGACTAAGCATATCTGATAAAAAGGAACTAGAATCATTATTAAAATTTCATTCTTTAAACATAAATCAAATGATAACCTTCTCTAAAAATCTTATTCCTTCGCAAGGAAATATCGAAGATTTTGCTTATGGATTTATTGTGGGCACAATACTCGGTAACTATTCTGAAAAATTTTTTCAGAGACACAATAGAGCTGCTGATAATGATGAATTAATGGATATATATTTTACAATATCATTACGATCTGCTAAAATTAGGAAGGCTATACTAAATGAATTAACTTAATTATTTTTTAGAGATTATAATGTAGAATATCAATTAGATTTTTAAATATCCTTATGATTTTTATACTATGGGTAATAACCCTGAATTTGGATTGGCTGTAATGAATCGCGTAATAAAAAAGGCAGGTGCGGAAAGAGTAAGTGATGGAGCATCGGATACTTTAAGAAAAATACTTGAGGAAATTGCAAACAATATATCTAAGACTGCTATAGATCTTGCAAATCATGCTGGTAGAAAAACAATAAAATCTGATGATATTTTGTTGGCCTACAAGAATAGCTATAAAAAATAGAGATTTGCATGTTGATTATTTTAGCGGATTTACACAGTCAAATATTACTCTAATTCAATCATTATTAAATAATTTGTTTTGTTAAGGGCAATAACTCAAATTTATATGTCTCTTTTCTATGCCTAATTATGAGGTGGGGTGGCAGAGCGGCTATGCGTTCGCCTGCAGAAATAGTCGATAGCGAATATATAGGGGTTCGAATCCCTTCCCCACCTTTGAATTATTTTAAACAAATTGTTAGAGGTAAGGGATTTACTTGGTATAGGTTTCCTTCAATGCTTGACCATAGGTTAAGGAAGCTTTTTTTCTGAGATAAGGAATTAACCTATAATGTAATGAATATATTTGCTCTTCCTTAATTAAAATTCCTTTTACTACCAATGATATTAATCCACCTGATAGTTTCGAAGAAGGTATATTGCTTTCTTTTGAAAATAAAACTCTTTTGGATTGATATTCATCTATTGAAAAGTACGGTCTATTTTTTTCAATTATCAATGGCCAAACAATCATTTCCCAAATTAATCGTCTATATTCTGTTGAATGAGCATGTTTTCCTTTGGGATGGGGATCTTTGCCATTATTGTAGGAGGTCATTGTTCATATAATTTTATATTTTTAATGTTGGTTGAGGTTTTATAATCTAATACTATTAACTGAATATCTTTACTGACAATAGACTAATAAATAAAGAAGAGTTAGAGGTCTCGACAAACAATTTTTAAGCTTTAGAAAGCAATATAACAGTTTAATATTCCGGATTAGATATGAGTCTACCTCCGATGTTATACGCACTACTTCCCTCAGGCACTGTCATAAATGAAACAATTTTTTTTTCTTATCTTTCGATACTGGTAGGTTTAATAATCATTGCAGTATGGTTGAGAAGGAAACGAGCTAAAAAGACATCTTAACAAATCAAATGAATAACATGATTCGTATGAAACTGCCTTTTACTTATTTTTTCGATATTGAATCAAAGTTTTTGCAATCCATTCAACGTCTTCAATTGATTTTGCTAACCTAGATATTTTTATACAATCTCTAATATCTCGAGATTTTAATTTGTGCCAAACAATATGTGAAATTTCATTTGCAATATCCAAAGGAATATCGTTTTTAACAAGAATTCCATTGGAAACCTCTATAAATTTATATCGATTATATGGTTTTAGATGGAAAATAATAAATCTAGAAAGTAATGGAGATAATAATTTTTCTTCGTTATTACATGTTGCAAAGATCCATGTTTTCAATTGTGTACTACGAGTCTTTTGTGACTTAGTTTCAGTTAGTATCCCTGTTTCCATTATACTTAGTAACGATGTCTGGTCCTTGTATGGCATATGTTCTATTTCATCTA
>JAATVJ010000118.1 GCA_014523515.1 Nitrososphaerales archaeon TH1177
GATATGATTTACAAATTTTTTTAGTTTTTCCAACTTTGCTATTTCATTTATTATATTTTCTCTTCTTGTTTTTTTGGTCAGACTATTATCTTCTATTCTCTTGTCATAAATGTATGGTATTTCCCCGATAATACCTACTACCTCTTGATTAAAATTTTTTGAATAGCCTATGCTACTATCTCCTGTTTTTTTATCAGGCGCTATGCCAACACTTTCATAGTAATCATGATATTCTTTTCCAGTGAATTCTCTATATACAGGCTTTTTCCACTCCTGCATAATCTCAAGTTCGGGTTCTCCCATATCCAAAGGAATTGATAGATTTTCACACAAATCTATCAATTCTTTATAGAATTTGTCACCAAAATAGTCAGTCATAAAAAAGTATGCTCCACTCATTCCGGCATTATGAACTGGATAAACTAATTGTGGTCTTGTCTTTTCAATAAGTTTTGCAAGAGCAACAACATTACTTGGTGAATCAGTAAAGATATGATTCTTGTACTTTAATGGAAATGTCCAATCTGTTTGCAAAGGGGTTATACTTCGGTAAAAATTTTTGGCATATTTCTCAATTGTAAATTTTTCTTTAAACCATCCTTCATTGAGTTTCGCTCCATCCGGATCTGCACAAGGAATAATATGCCAAGTAAATCTATTTCTTAAATACTCATTTTCAGAAATCATCTTTATCAGAGATAAGCAAGTCAGAGAACCTATAGGCTCATTAGGATGTGGAAAACCGAAAACTAATGCACGATTTTTTCCATTGCCAATTTTAGCTGATAAAATTGAGTGTTCATTTTGAGATTTTCCTATATTATTTATTTTCATGATATCTTTTCTTTGAAGTTTTTTGAGCTCCTCTTCTAATTCAATTACTGTTAAAAAATCTGTATAGTTACTAACTTTATCTAAAGCTGTAAGAACCATTATAATCTTATATTTTCTAGGGGAGAATACTGTTATTATTCTATTTTTTTATATAGTGGATTGATATGTAGCTGTATTACTTTATTCTTAGATAACTTTGCACAAAAGAAATAGAAAGGTTTAACTTCATGTATACCAAAAAAGGAATTATGACATGGGAAAGACCTGATTTTGAAGAAATATGTCTTAACATGGAAGTAACTGGATACGTAAACACCGTTGATTAAATTTACCTAATTTTATTTCAAATACAAATGGAAAAACCATCTAACCTTTTTAAGGAGTGAAACATCGTTCGGGTTCACATTTTAGGCTCATCTGCAGGTGGCGGGACACCACAATGGAACTGTGGTTGTAAAAATTGTCAGGCTGGAAGACAAAATATTCATTTAGATAATGGTGGTGCACGCACACAATCTTCTATTGCAGTAAGCATTGATGGAAAACGGTGGATTTTACTCAATGCATCTCCTGATATTCGTACACAAATTATTTCATTTCCTGATTTAGGTCCAATAAAAGGAACTATACGTGGCTCTGCCATTGATGCAATAGTTTTGACAGATGGAGAAATGGATCACATAGTAGGACTTTTATCTCTTAGGGAACAATCCAAGTTACATCTTGTTTGCACCAAGAGCATACGAAGATTATTGACCTACGAATTTCCTCTTTTAAAAGCCCTTGAGAACTATTGTTCAATCAAGTATTCCACCTTTCCTTTTGAGATTGACTCATTTGCTATCTCAGCATTTAACGTGTCAGGTAAGAAACCCCATTATGCAAAGATGCAAGCAAAAAAGAATAACGATCTAGTAATAGGACTTCAGTTGATATCCACTAAAACAAATAAAAAACTTGTCTACTTACCATGTCTTCCTGCAATCACAAAGAATGTAAAACAGTTTGTAAATGAATGTGACTGCCTTTTGGTAGATGGCACTTTTTGGTCTAATCAAGAAATGGTTTCGCTTGGAATTTCAAAACGTAATGCATCGGATATGGGACATGTACCTATTGAGGGAAAAAATGGTAGTCTTGCTTGGCTTAGTAGTCTTGATATTCCCCAGAAGATTTACATCCACATAAATAATACAAATCCAATTCTTTGGAAAACATCTAAAGAGAGAAAAATCGTAGATGAAGCAGGGATTGAGGTAGGTTATGATGGAATGGAGATTCTGATTTGAGTCCAGTACTAGTATCAGTGAAGATTGTGATTAGCTAATGAATAAGAGAAATATTACAGACTGGTCTGTTGAGGAATTTATAGATCATCTACGTAGAGTTGGAGGATTAGCATATCATGATAAACATCCTTTTCATATTTTGATGAATGAAGGGAAATTGAATCAAAAACAATTACAAGGCTGGGTTGCCAATCGTTTCTATTATCAAACTTGTATTCCAATAAAGGATGCGGCTATTCTTTCCAATTGCCCAGAGCTGGAAGTACGACGTGTTTGGATTAAACGCATTATTGATCATGATGGTACAATTGGAGACGAGGGAGGAATCAAGAAATGGCTGAAGCTTGGTGAAGCCGTTGGATTAAAAAATGAGGAGATGCTTCAATTTTCCCATCTCCTACCTGGAGTTCGGTTTGCTGTGGATGCTTATGTTAATTTTGCACGAAACAAGTCATGGATAGAAGCAGTTGCCTCTTCTCTTACTGAATTATTTGCTCCGTCTCTTATGGAAAAGCGAATCATATCTTTCCAGAAACATTACAATTGGATTGATAAAGAAGGATTACGTTATTTCCTTGACAGAACTACTCAAGCTAGAGTTGACAGCAACTTTGCACTAAGATTAGTAACAGAAAGGTGTCTAACCATAGAGCAGCAGAAACAGGCAGTTGATGCACTCAAATTCAAATGTGATTTGCTATGGGCAATGCTTGATACAATATATTTTGAATATTGTATTATTAAAAAGTAAAAAAGAGTATATGATTCTTATCTCTGATACAAATAGGCCTATTCTTGCTTCTAAAGCAAGAGTCAAGTGGGATCCTGTTCGTCAAAAACATCTACTATTATTTCCTGAAGGTTTACTTGTGCTTAATCAAACTGCTCATGAGATAATTACTATGTGTAATGGAAAGAATAAAGTAATCACGATCGTGAATTCTCTTGGCGACAGATATAAAACTCATGTTGATACAGATATAAGAGAATTGTTGAGCAGATTAGTGGAAAAACGACTGCTGTTATTATTGGAGTAAGAATATGAATAATACTACTCCTCTTCTCTATCCCTATTCACTACTTTGTGAATTGACCTACCGTTGTCCTTTGCAATGCCCTTACTGTAGTAATCCAGTAGATTTTGGACGGTATATAGATGATGAATTGGCTACACAGGAATGGGAGCGTATACTAAGTGAAGCTTCTGCATTAGGCGTAGTACAAGTACATTTTTCTGGAGGTGAACCTTTGTTGCGCAAAGATATAGTAGAGATTATTAAAAAAGCCCGGGACTTAAACTTGTACACTAATCTTAGCACTGGAGGAACATTATTGACTGGGACGCTTATCTATGAGTTGCATTCTGCAGGGCTAGATAATTTACAAATTAGTATTCAGGATGCAGATTCTCTGAAATCAGACGATATTTCTGGTGGCTTGGGATCATTTGAAAAAAAGAAAAAGGCAGCTCTACTTGCTAAGAATTCTGGATTTCCTCTCACCATCAATACAGTATTGCATAAACAAAACTTGGACAATATAGAGGCAATAATCGGTCTAGCAGAAGAGCTTGGTGCAGAAAGATTGGAGCTTGCAAATACTCAATTCAATGGTTGGGCATTAAAAAATAGAAATTTGTTGTTGCCTACCCGTTATCAGGTAGAAAACGCTATAAGAAAAGTTGAATCTGCTCGTGAGCGCCTGAAGGATAAGATGGAGATCTTATATGTTGTACCTGATTACTTTGAACAGTATCCCAAACCTTGTCTATATGGATGGGGACGTGTCTTTATGACAGTTACATCAGATGGAACTATCCTTCCCTGTCAAGCAGCACGTGAGATTAGGGGACTCAAATTTGAAAATGCACGGAATAAATCATTGGAAAAAATATGGTTTGAATCTGAATCTTTTTGTATTTTTCGGGGAACCGACTGGATGCCTGAGCCGTGTCGTAGCTGTCCTCAAAAATTAATAGATTTTGGTGGATGTCGATGTCAGGCATTTTTGCTAACAGGAAATGCCGCAGTAACGGATCCTGTATGTTCACTTTCACCTCATCATAATATAATTGAACAAGCGATCGAAGAAACAGAAAAGGAATCACCTAGAAAATGGATATATCGAAATGAAGATGAATCAAAGAGATTGGCTATCAAGCCCTTGTCTGATAATAAATAAATAAAAATCAATTTGATACAAATATTAGTTAAGCTATTTGGTGGATATAAAATATTTTGATATTCCAAACACAGATATACAAATAATAAATTCCTAAAAATTTGTTAATTGGTTAACTCTGAACCCACTGATAGCAAGAGAAATCATCCAAGTCTTTCCTACAAATGGATAGCATTAGGAAATACTACACTTGGTACGCTTATTGCGTCTCTTGATCTAAACATTATCTTTATAGCATTACCTACTATTGCGCCAGAACTTGATATTTCTCTATTTACAATGGTGTGGGTAATTATTGGATATTCTCTTGTTATTGCATCTATTCTCTTAAA
>JAATVJ010000119.1 GCA_014523515.1 Nitrososphaerales archaeon TH1177
AAAAGTAACTGGTCCCACTTTATAGAAGGGTTCAAATCCCACTGGCCCCATTGTGATATTAGTTCTCAAATTGGATTCACTCTTAAAAATAAAAGAATAAGTTGAATCAAAAAATAAATGAAAATGATATAGAACAAACTTTGGAAGAATCTAATGCATATTCCTTATTTGTATATGCTATTAGATCACAAGTTACAAGAGATTACTATTTGAGAAGATTGAGACTTTTTTTATTAAAAAAAATAAAAATAACTGTTTACCATATTTTACTCTACTATTAATTTGTATCTCATATCTTGAGCAAAAGTAATATCTAAACAATCAGCTATATCACAGAAAATACTTCCTTTGTATACTATATCATATACCCCTTTTTCAAGTGGTTCTGTTATAATATAAAATCCGTCTGCTACAGCTTTAGAAGGACCAGCAGATACTCCAAAAACAGCATTTTCAGGAAATAGTACATCAAATTCTTCAGTATGTGTCCTGTATTGTTTTGCTATTGAATTCTTGGCATTTGCAATTCCATTTGGATATTTCTCTTCAATTATTTTTTTACCATTTATTTCTAATACTAAACTTGTAACATGATCTTGATCTATTTTTGCAAGTCTACTCAGTTCTTCAGGTGATGCATTAGGAACCTCTTTATCGGACAATTCCACAATTAAAACTGGAATAAGAACACCTTTACCAGCAGGAACTTTACATTCTCTTATATGAGTTCCTCCTCCTCCGCCACTAAGATAAAATACTGATGAATTTGAATTTGTTTGACCATTAGCACACTTTTCGCCTGTACTGTCCTTATAGGGGTTTTTATCTATTGGTAGAGATAATTGCCATTTCCAGTAATTTTTAGCATGCTCCTCATAGGATAGACCAAATGGCTTGGCATCTGGAGGAAAGATTTTAATTTCATTAACAGTCTGCTGTTGTTGCTGTTGCGCATTAATAGTTACAATAGAGAATATTAAAATGAAAAATGATAATATCAAAGCTAATTGTTTCATCATTGTTTAAAATATTTATCATATACAAAAGGATTATGTTTAACTATGATTTTAATGGAATATATTGTTAAAAAGTACTAAAGAATCCTTTTTCAATCAAAAAAGGATTACTCTTCTAGTACTAGGTTTGGTTATTACCTTACTGATAGATACCTCGATAATCAAAGTTTATGACTTAATAGATAAATATTTTATTACTATTCAAGAAAAAATATTGCTTTTTTCTTTGAATAGCTCTATTTGTTTAATTATTCAATTTATTATAATTAATTACATTAGAAGATATTTTGAATGGAAATTTACTTGGATAAACGTAAAAGGTTTATCATTTTTTTTAATAGCAGGAATATGTTTGTCAAGTATATTAATTGGATTAATTGTATTTCATATGGTATCTCTTCAGAATTATGATAAAAGTCTATTATTGATAATGATTAATATCAATTATATTATCGCATCTGTTTTTGTTATAAGACTTGCACTCTTGTTTATTGCATGGTTTAAACTAAAACGTAATTTGATATTTTTATTATATTTTATTACTATAGCATTAATATCTTTTAATTTAATTATGACTGAAATTTATACATTTATAAAAATAAATGATAGACCAGATATAATACGAGAATTCGTAGGTGGTTCAGTAGATATTGGATATGGAAAATATATGTTAGCAGATAATTTGCGTAAAATTTCTTTAACTTTGTCATTTGTCTTTATGTGGATATCATCGATATTATTAATAAGTAATTACAAAGATAATCCAATAAGGACAATAGCACTATGCGTAATAATCTCACTTCCATTAATTTATTTTTTATTAATTCAATTCAGCCATGTCATTTTCCGTACTTTGCTCTTTGAATATTTAACTGTTGATCCAATTTCTGTTTCTATATATTTGACAATTTTTCAAACTTTAAGCCAGCCCATAGCAGGATTAATATTTGGAATCATATTTTGGAATATTTCCAGAATTATCAGCTATGAAAAGGATTTAAGAGCATTTATGGTAATTTCCGGGATAGGTATTCTTTTAATATTTAGTGCTAATCAGGCTACTGCATTAACTATAGTTCCCTATCCTCCTTTTGGCCTTACAACAATAACAATTCTTCCCATAGCTGCATTTTTGGTTATGTTGGGAATATATAATTCTGCTACACTCGTTTCTGAAAATAACAATTTACGAAAATCCATATATAAAATAACACAAGAATCTAAATTATTAAATCTAATAGGACAAGCAGAAATGGAGAAAGAGATTCAAAAGACTGTTAATAGAATTGTTAAAGATAAAGATGTCTTAAGAAAACATCCAAACATAAACTTAGAATTAGACGAAATAGAATTAAAAAAATATTTAGGTAACGTAATAAAAGAATTAAAGAAAAATTAAAAGTAATTTATATATTTATTACTGTTTATAATTAATAATAATTTCAAGATTAGAACGTTATCATAAACCATTGATAAATAGTAAATATACTTTTAAATAAAAAAGCTAATTTTAAATATTAGAATTTGTTAATAATTTGTAATCGTAGCCCTATCAATTTGATGAAATAAGTTTTCTTTGAATGTATCTGTTCTACAATATAAGTTAGTCACATTTTCATAAATAGAAAAAATCCACCATTTTTTATATACTCTTTTTATATTTGTTATCTTGAAGTTTAAGTGATATTAATTAAGAATTTACGTTATTACTATTATTGTATAACAAGTTTATTTCATTGTAGCAACAATGATTTATAAATAAAATATAATTTGTTATTCTGGAATTAAGATATAGATACTAATTTTAATTTCTGTAGATATTTTTCTGAATTTATTTTTTGATAAAGTGACTAAGAAAAATTAGGACCAAAATTTATGTCAAATTTGTTTCACATCCCACTGGCCCCATAGTATATAAATATTTTGTTTTATCTATTGGTAGATTAATAATAACTAATTTAGATAATTAAGTTCTTACAGAAATGATTTCAAACAAAGGACACAATGAAAAGTTAACTCCTTATTTAATGTTCAAATATGCTATTAAAACAGAGATTACTAGAAGATATCATGAAAGAAGACTGAGAAAATTCTTTGACTTTATTGAATTTAAAATAACTTATAAAAACATCTTTTTAAAATTTTGCAGAGTATTTCATTAATTCTAGTAATATGTTTTTCAGTTAAATAGATGTTGCATCAATATCGTTGGTATCATCTTTTGACTAATATATGAGATAATAAGATGAAAGGTTAATAGTAAGTAGATGTTATCCCACTGCAGATAATAAAATGTATTACCTACCAAAAATTTATGGAAATAAAACCTCAGTTTTCATCGTTATCTTCATGTTTATTATGATTATTCCTACTACTGCTATTGTGTTGACTACTACTATCAC
>JAATVJ010000120.1 GCA_014523515.1 Nitrososphaerales archaeon TH1177
AAATAGATGGTGGAGATGGGGATGATATAATTTACGGTAAAAATGGAGATGATGAACTTGATGGAAGTAATGATGACGATATCTTATATGGTGATGAAGGCGATGATGAACTTGACGGAGGCAAAGGTGATGATGAACTAATTGGAGGCCCAGGCTCTGATGAATTGAAAGGAGGAAGTGGAGCAGACTTATTCGTTTGTGATGAAGATGACGAAGTTGTAGATTTCGATTCTAGTGAACAAGACAGAGAAGACGGAACATGTGAAATAATTGATAAGGCTTTACCTCCGCCTTTTGCTGAAAATTCTAATAATAACGATATTGATAATGGTTTTGGTCCCATTTTTTAATTCAATTATATCGAATCACTGTAATAATTGAAAGTAATCGTAAGAAACTTGTAATATTTATCTGTTTTGAAGGAGAATATATATATCAATTTAATTCTAAAAGTATATTACTGGTAGTTTCCAAATGACAATTATTATTGTATATTTACAAAAAAAATCAATGCTATGGAGACCTATTGGTCCTACTTGGGACAACGCTAGTGTAGTTTAAACTAGGATTCAAGTTATACTGATTGTATATTATTAATATACCCCTAAAAAGTTTTAAAACATCCAACCAATAAATCGATTAAGCTACCAAATAAATTCATAAAATTAGAGATTTTTTATAAAAAATTTTAATTTGATTGTTGAAATGAAATAAGTTATCTATTAGGTTTTTTATTGGTCTCTCTCTTCATTGTTTGTACGATAATTACCATAAGTACTACGTCTATATCCGCTTCCTCGATAATTATTTCCATAACCATATCCATAATTATTACCTGATCTGTTATTACTACTACCATTATAGTAATTAGTATAAGGTCTGTCACGGTAATGATTACGATATGATACTCTTTGAATAACAGGTATTTCTATCCCCATCTCGTCATTAAGTTTACGTATATTTTGTTTAGTCTTTCTCATAATTCTTGTAAATGTCTCTATTCTTTCATTAGATACCAGCGATATTGCTATCCCAGTAGCGCCTGCTCTAGCAGTTCTGCCTATTCTATGAAAATAAGTATCAGGGTCTTCTGGTACATCATAATTTATAATATGACCTACAGTAGGGACATCTATTCCTCTCGCAACTATATCAGTAGCAACAAGAATATTTTCACTTCCGTTTCTAAACCTATGGATAGCATAGTTTCTTTGTTTTTGTGAAAGATCGCCATGAATCATAGTTACTTTGAATCCATCTTCTTTTAAGTACTGAAATACTTTTTGTGTCCTTTGTTTCGTTGAGACAAAAATAATTGTCTGTTGCTTTTGGTTTCTATTTCGTATAAGAGTACATAAGTGTTTGAATTTTTCATTTTCTTTAACAATTAAATACGCTTGATCAATAGTATCAAGGCTTAACTCATCCTTATTTAGTCTGATTTCGGAATAATTATTCATATATTCTTGTGCAAGGTTTATGATTTCAGATGGCATGGTTGCTGAAAAAAGGCATGTTTGTCGATCTTCATTGACATAAAAAAGTATAAATTTAATATCATCTATAAAGCCCATGTCTAACATTCTATCGGCTTCATCTAAAATAACATATTTTACATTATCTAATTGAATTGATCCTCTTTTAAGATGGTCTATTAATCGACCGGGAGTTGCTACAACAATTTGAACTCCTTTTCTCAATTGTTCCTGCTGTATTGCAATACTCTGTCCGCCATAGATAGATATTGTTCTAATGCCTATATATTTTGAGAATTTATTAATTTCATTTGTAATTTGCACAGCTAATTCTCTAGTGGGAACTAAGATTAGTGCTTGAATAGGAACACGACTTTGAATTTTTGTTAATATTGGAAGTGCATAGGCGGCTGTTTTACCAGTACCTGTATGTGCCTGACCTATCATATCTAAACCTTTTAGAAAAATTGGTATAGATTCCTTTTGGATAGGGAATGGATTTTTATATCCATTTTCATTAAGTGCTTTGATAATAGGAGCACTAATTCCTAAATCTTCGAATGTAGATTCCATTTTATTTTTCTCTTTTAAATTATACAAAAGCACGGAAAATGTGAGAAGTAATATAGATTAACTTAACAAATCTGCCGTAAATTCTCTTGTTATTTTTATATGTGTTGAACTAACTTATAAGGTATACTAATCTTAAAATTTTATTTTATCTTTATGACCTTACAATATAAGAAAATAATTCAAGATAAGATTACTAATTCTAAATTT
>JAATVJ010000121.1 GCA_014523515.1 Nitrososphaerales archaeon TH1177
ATATCATATAGGATGATCAAAATCTCGAATAAATGATTTGAAATCAGAAAAACAAGAAAAATTATTAGATTAGATAGAGAAAAACATACTTTCTCTTTTTCTATTCAATTATCATACAAATTAGAATGGTTAAATGACAACAAAATTATATTGATATTGTGTGAAAATTTGGGGAAATTAGCTTTTAGCAAGAGATTTGAAGAAAGTGATACCAAGATCTTAATAAAATAATAATACTAAATAAAATAATATAATAATATTTTTCCAGTAGAAATCAAAGGGTTCTGTCATTTGGTCAATTATTAATAATTAATTGCTCAAAGTAAATTGACATACTTTCAAAATAAAGAAACTTTTAAAAATTAAATTTTATCCGGTTACTTTTTGATACTGTTATTCACATATTTTAACTTGAGGTTTTACCTTCATTAAAAATTCTGATAGTGGGTTTAGCATACTCCTTAACTGATAATCCAAATTTTTATGATTTAATTTAGATCAATGATATTACTAGGTAGAAGAATAGCTATTTACCATTTGATTATATGGTATTGCGGTAAAAAAGATAATGAAAAAGCAGGAATATTCAAGAAAATTGAATTTTATTTAACATTTCCAAATTTTCCTCAGTTGGAAAGACAAGGCATAGAATTTCATACTAAGATAGAAGTACAAGCATGAACTAAGAGAAAAAGATAGAATGAAAGAAGACGTTATTGCAAATCGTATTTACAGTGGCTACAATACTGTTAATAACACTAAAACAAGTTAGCGAAGATTTCACTTTGATTAATGGATTATTACTTAAAGTTAAATATCTATTTAGTGAAATAGATATTTGTATGGGTTCGGTAATCGATCTTAACGAATGGAGAAATAACTCTATGAGAAGATTAGTATGTGCAATACCTGGCTGTCCTCATAAACCAACAAATCGATGTCCTAGTTGTTCAGTTTATTACTGCTATGATCATGTAAAATCCCATCTTCATATGGTTAATCCTGAAGATATACAAAAAAACAATATCAACAAGATGAGATAGATTATTCATTCACTCATTTAAATAATTTGGAAATTTCTATTTCTTTTTTCTATTATTATGATAATAGGAAAAATAGTAATTATACTAAATTATTTAAATATTGATAATAATTCTAGTGAAATACAAGCTTAGTCCTCTAAAGTATATAATAGTCAGAAAGAATAGATATGGTAAATCTTCTTAATATTCATTTCATATTGATTTTAAATGCTGATGGATTTATTAAATAAAAGAGAAATGACAATGAGTAATTTCAAATCCGAATCAAAACCAAACTAATTAATACTGTTAACTTATTTTATTTTGTAACTACTTTTACTTGATTTGAGAAATATTTTTTGTGTTAAATATATAATAAACATCAATTGATTATTTATAAATTGACAATTTATTGTCTTGATTAGTTTTTTCCTTCTTCTACTTATCATAATCTATAATTTTTTTAATCTTATCAATGAGACTAAGAGCATCGCATCCAATTTCAGTAGTTATATAAAGTAAATGATTTTTATCTAGAGGCATAGTAATACGTTTAATCCTTTCATATTCTGCAAGAACAAACTTTCCTTTTCCGATCTTTTTTTCCAAGGTACTTCGTATTTTCCAAGCACTAACTGAAAATTGAATAGAATGTTTGCTTTGTTCTGCTGTTAGTAGATTTGTAACTCCAGGTCTATGTTCAGAAAAAAGAATCAAGCCATCGGTAGTATCAAATATTGTTACAAAACGAATGTTTGGATCAAGATACAGTATGTCTTTTCCTATATTCTTATAATCCATTATTATTACTAGTGTATGCTAGTTCATATAAAAAGTTTGTAACAAAAAAATAATTGAACGAATATAAAGGATAAATAGAATTAAAATTTGAATTTATCTAATATAAAGAATGATTTGTCTGTGATTAGAAAATGAAAATTGCTTATTAATATTATATTCCATAGACTTTTTCCTTCTTTTTATTTTTCTATCTCTTTGTACTACTCTTGTGAAAACTAACATCGTTAGTTATTATTCATTTTTATACAATTTAATTTTAAAAGATTCGAGAGCTTAATCAATACTATTGGAATAACTTTTGATGGAGTGATGAGTATTTGCAAGTAAAGATTTCCTTCAGCTAAAATACTCTAAATTCATAAAATTTAAGTCCTAATTCTCTGAGTTCTTATAATTCTTCGAGCATATTAATTTTTTTTATCAAACTCCCAATTTTGATATGCTATAATATAACCTAACCACGCCTTCTTTTCGTAGCATCAGGATTTCAAATATCCATAGTTTTATTTTATATCTTTTCATAATACTGAAAAGGTTTGCTTCTGTATTTTACTTTCATCATTTTATCTTTAGTCATTTTATATTTATGTGATTTCACATAATGTATTGTTACATAATACTTATAATATGATTAAAATTCACCCCATAGCATACATACAAATAAAATTTTTTTAAAAAATGGCTAGAGTAGTTTTTTATATGTTCCTCATTCAATACTTCAATGTAAAAACTTTTACATACAAAAAAATTATTATGAAAGTATTATTTTGTATCAAATATCATAATAATATTGATATTCATGACCAATTGTAAAGAGTGAATATTAAAGATAAAATGTGAAATATGATTAAAGCAAAGATAGTTAACTAAAATTAAAATTATTCTAAGAGATCAATTGAATTAGTCAATTATTAATTTTATTATTGAGTAGGGTCTATCGATGAGTATCTTAACTGTAAGAGAGTTTAATAAATTTTATTAGTCATTGTTTACTTAGAATATCTTTATTCTCAACTATAGATAATAAGTATAGTTTTGTAATATTAGATCATACTTATAAATAAATAAAAATCTTTCAAACAATATACAAATTTGTTAGTTCATGGTGAAAAGAAGGTTGTGTTTCTTGGACCAGTTAATGAATTGTTTATTTACTTCTTAAATATATTATTATATATTAATGATAAAAAAAGATAATATCGTAAATACTGAAATACTAATAAAATTATATAAAATTTATGATGGGCATAGAGATGCAATACTTTGGTTTTTAGAGGAACTAGATGTTGATAGTTATGAAGAATACATACAAAAGTATGGAGGTTCTTCCATCCAAAGATCTTATTTTATTGCTGTTTGTGGATTTTTTGAATTATCAGGTGTTATTATAAAACATGGAATGATAGATCCTGACATTTATTTTGATATGTTCAATCCTACTCCATTTTGGAATAAGGCAGCATCAGCAGTAGAAGGAATGAGAAAAAAGAGACCTTATATTTATGAGAACTTTGAAATGTTAAATAACAAGAGATTAGGCTGGACAAAAAAACGAAAGAATGATAAGAAGAAAATCTCACATAATATCTAGAATTTTTTGAATTTTTTCAATAGCTGATGCTTCTTCATTTGCTGCCTTTCTGCCTAAGAGAATATCTCTAGAAACTATCTTCCAATTTATTATTATTTTTTGTTATCTTATTTAAAAATCAGTGAAAAGTTAATCTTTTTAATTTTTTATCTGTCTGTCTCATTGTTATTGCAATACATACTTTGTAAACTTTATCTAGAAAATAAGATACAGTATTTATAAAAAAATTATATTATAATTCTCTTTTTAATTATCCAAAAGACCAAATCTATAGTTTCTTTTCGATTATTACAGATTGAGCGAATAGATAATGAAGAACAAAAAAATATTATTTTCTTCAGATGCAGATATATACTATTCTTTACTAATGTTTTGTTTTGCCAATTTTGTGCAAGTTTCTAAATGATTCTGTTCTTCTTTTAATATACCTCTAACTTTGTTTCCAAATTTTCGACTTTTTACTTCTTTTGTAACAGAAGAAAGAACTTCATAGTGAGTAACTTCAGCACCTTCAGCCAAACACAAGAATTCTAAAGCCTCTTGTGTATCTGGATCTTGTCCCAAATAAGTTTCCATCATTTTGGCAGCTTTTTGAGCAGTTTCTTCAGAAACAGAATTAATATTTTTAAGATCAAACCCTTCGTCTTCTGCAATTTCTTTATTTAGATCTTCCATTTCTTTTTGTTATTTGTTTGCTTCTTCTTTCATAGACATTAGTTTCTTTTATGTTCTGATTTTAACATCCTTTTGACATTAATTTTTCTACAGACTTTTGAGCAGCAATTTCTAAACCAATTGCTTCACCAATTTTTTGTTCAAGTAATTCTTTTTTTACCATCTAATTCTCATTGTAAATATTGCAATAAAATTAATAACTATATATATCAATAACTAGGGTAATAGTGAATATTAGAGAAATTATTTTGGATCTAAAAATCTTTTTAATTGAAGAGTTATGTATCTAAATCTATTATTTTGCTAATTTCGTAAATTGATTTTGATGTTTCATCAGTCTCAGTTAAATATCCTTAACTAAATAATAAAAATCCAGGATAAGTCTTGGAATTTATAATTGAATAGAAGTTTTTCTCTAAAGTTAAATATATTATATTGATAATATATTCCTCATATGAGTCATATTATTGATGCTAATAAAATGAGAGAAGAATCCTTCAAAGGGTTAGTTTGTGCAAAATTTCAATGCTATAACAAACTCAGAAATCAATGTCCTAAATGTTCAATTTATTATTGCAACGATCATATAATATCTCATATTCATACAGATACCGTCAAGCAGTTACTAAAGGAAAAATATGATAATGAGAAAACAAAATTTTTATGAGAGATATATTTATTTTTTCCTGCTTAGTTTAAAAACATTAATTTTAGGCTAGGCTTTGTGTCTCAATATTAGATATAATTAAGTCTTCACTATAAAATAGAATTTACAATAATAATATAAAATACAAAGATGATAATATCTAATTATGCTATCAGAAAGACTAGTTGTAGTAGTAAAAAATCCAATAGAAGTTAAAAATACTTAAGAGATTTATTAGTTTATACAATTAACATTTAATTTTTAGATATTTGTAGGGATTTATAATTAAGGATTACTTCATATCCAAGGCTAATGTGTCCACTATCATATTTGTACGATATTATCATTAGTATCATTCTAGTTAATTTAAACTTGGGTATATATCACTTTCTCCGTTATAAGTTCCTCAGTGACCGTTTGTGTTTTCGATACTGCTTTTTTTCTTAATTACTATTTTCTCTTTAACATATGACTTTTTTAGAAACTTCTACTTCTTCTCTTTTTATAGGAATTTTTATCTGCATTAATTTTCTACAGGTTTAAATTCTTCATTTTCATATCCTGTTGAAAAATTATTATTATTATTAGATACCTAGGATAGTGAATCATCAATAACTGGTCTTCTTTCTATTACTAGTTCTTCATGCATATTAGGTATTTGCTTTGTTTTAGTTTCTTTAATTGGTTCCTTTGTAATAATTGCCTCATCTACAAGTTCTGTCTTGATAACATCCAATTTTTCTGCCATTAAAGGAATAACTTTTTTTTCTTTTCTACTGCTTGATGAATCATCATAATTAGGAGTAGTAGTAGTAGTTTCTGTTTCAATTTTTATACTACTAGAATTATCTTGATCAAGATTTACGTTATCATCAAATCTTGACTTCATATTTATAACTTTACTATAAACAATATAATAATTGACTGCAATAAAATTTAATATTCATTGAGCTCAGAGGTTTAAATAAAAAATTTGTTATTAGTCTAAACTCTACAAAACAAATTATCACAATCAATGATTAATTAAGTCAATATTTTAAAATTATAAAACTCAAAAAAAGTTATATAAAATGTATTACTTGTTATAATATGTCAAATAATTCAAATTCTGACTTTTCAACAAATATTATCAAAAAAGAAGCAAAAGGAATCGCAGAAAATACTGACCTAGGAGAAGTACAAGACGTTTCAAGTGAGTATATTATAACTCAAAAAGGTACTCTCAATAAGGAGAAATTTTATATTCCTAAGCATTTAGTTGACCATTTTGATGGGGCCACTGTTTATTTTAAGTTAACGGAACAAGAAGCAAAACAATATAGAAAAGATTAATACTTTCTCGATTCTTTTATGATTTAAATTTTAAATGATTTTAATAATATTATCGAGAGAAAACCTATAGATAAGAACTAGATTCGAAGATTCGCAGAACATATATTAGGCTGGATATAATTCTTTTTTTCTAAATACGAAATACTTACTTAAAACAAAATAAAATAATATTCATTTTTGTTATAATAATATATTAATTGTTATACTTTAAGTAATATAACAAAATTTAACAATAGGATAAAAAATTCACTTGTTTTAATAAATTCTTACAATCTATATAAAAATAACTATTTATTCTTTCACTTTGGTTTTTACCTCATTAACAATTTCATGAGTTGATTGAATCAAATCACCTAATGCATCTTCTTTATTATCTTTAATTACAACAATTTCTCCCGGGCCAAAATGACAATTATTTACTTCAATTGGTATAGGATGCTTAGTAATATAAGAAAGGAATTCAAAAAAATTAGGAAATGTTTTATTATTTTTATATATAAAACCAACTTTACCATTGCTAATTGTACAATCTTCTGAAATTGGAAAATTAAAATTATTATTGGTTTTACAAATAATGTCAATAATTTTTTTTTCAAGTCGTGAATCTCTAGAGCGTTTCCATTCGTGAGAATATTTTTCCAATAAATCAAAATTCATATACTATTCGATATTAGAGCGAATATTAAAATTGATCTTTTATAAATATTAAAAATATATATGATGCAATCGAAATATTCAAAATTAATTATTAATCAAATTTTTTATATAAATTATTTTCATTCATAGTTACCATAACTTATATCTCGAGAATATAAATAATTGAATGTAAAAGGTATTTTAAATGAGTTCCATCAAATCAAATCAAGACACATTAGTAATTATGAATCCTAAATCTGCCAGTGGCAACAATGAGAGTAATATAGATATATTTTCTACTTTACTAAAAAAACAAATTGGGGAAAAAATTAAGATAATAATTACTAAAAAATCAGGGGATGCTACTAAGTATACTAGACAATACCTTAAGAAAAACTTTAAAAAAATTATAGCAATAGGAGGGGATGGAACTCTAAATGAAGTGGCTAACGGTTTTTTTGAAGATTCTATCAAATCTCCACTCAATTCTAAGGATTTTCATAAGTTAATCCCTATTTCTTCAGAAGCAATATTAGGGATTGTTCCAGCAGGAACTAGGAATATTTTGGCTAAATCTCTAAATATCCCTCTTGATCCACAGATAATTTGTAACAAAATTAATAAAATGAGACCAAAAAAAATAGATATTATATCTGTTTTTTTATATAATTCTAAACCGCGATATAAAAAGCGGATTTGTTTAAATGCAGCTGAAATTGGAATAGGTGCTGAAATTATAGATAGATCTAAGATCGTAAGAGAGAAAATTAACAGTAGAATTGTGTCCACAGCCTTGGGAATAATTTCTACTGTACCATCATATCAAAGTAACAAATGTGAAATAATATTAGATAAAGGAAAAAAAAGATTATTACAAACATGACAATGGCAATAGTTACTAATGGTATATATTTGGCGGGAGGTTTTCGTCCAGCCTATAATGCAAAAATTAATGATGGTTTGCTGGACTTGGTTATCGTTAAGGATTCTGGCAGTTTCAAGTTTTTAAGTAGTTTAATTGATATAAAAATGGAAGATCATTCAGATAAACAAAATATAATTTATGAACAGGCCAAAACCATCTCAATAAGATCGTTGGATAGAGAAGTTACAGTATCAATAGATGGAGAGCCTATAGGCAATCTACCTGCAAGTTTCTATATTCATAAAAGAATTTTAAATGTCTTGAGATAGCTGTTACTATTAACGATTTTCAGAATAAATTTCAAATAAATGAAAGAGAAATCATACCTTTTTATTTAAATTACTTGTATTTAGAATATAAATAATTGACTTTCTATCTTATGTGATGACATTAATAGGTGATTTATTCAGATGGATTCATGGTAAAATAAGTAATAAACCTACAAATTTTTCATGGGTTATTGGCAATAAACTTGCAGGTAGTGGAACACCTATGACTGCAGAACAATATGAATGGTTAATTAAAAATAATATTCGATCAATTGTAACCTTAAGAGAATTTCCATTGCCTGAAAAATGGCTAATAAATAACGGTAAGCTTGAGGTAGATAAAGACTATAAATTTGAATATGTAAAAGATTATGGAGTTCCTACATTAAAAGTATTAGATGAAATTGTAGATTATATAAATAATAAAATTAATGATGAAAAAAAACCATTAGTGGTTCATTGTGCAGCTGGAAAAGGAAGAACAGGCACAATTTTGGCTGCATATCTAATGAAACTAGAAAATCTTTCATCACATGATGCAATTAAAAAAATAAGGATTATTCGTCCCGGATCTATTCAGTCTAAGATACAAGAAGAAACTTTACATAAATATGAAAAATTCCTAAGTAGCAATAAATTCAAGAATTAAAATATTATAATTTGGTATTGATCTAGAGATATAATATTGTTAACAATACTAACTCTAATTCAAGAACAATTTCTTCATTATAATATAATTCTTAGATATTAATTCTCGAAATTAACAAAAATAGATTTATATAGATTGGGCCCTGATGTTTAGGTCATTTTTGCCTGTAACCCCAATCAATTAAATTAAGAAATTCATCACGCTCAGAAGGATTTGAACTTTTAATATATAGATTCAGTAGATTTAAAATTTCTTATAATAGAGTAAATAGTATTGGAATTATTTTCATTCTATTTAGCTTATTCTATTTAATAGGAAAAATTGATAATATAAAAAAATTAAGTATATATCCAAATTTTTTTTAAAAAAATGACAATTCTCATTGTTATTTATTTTAATATATGAAGATTAATTTAATCATATTACTTTGGGCTCAATGGAATCTTCTAGAAATTTTAATACAAGTCTCTGCCAAATAAAAGTAAAAAATATTTAAAATTACAACCAATTTAAGTTAAAAGCCATAACCCTCTAGGAGCCACAAAGAATTATAGAAGGCGACGGCAGGTGTGGGTATGCTGTCATTAAGTCTTTGTTATCTTTACTGATTGGTAAGTCAATGCACTATAGTTGAAGTATAAAAATTGTTATTAAATAGATGCCAAGACAACAATTTACTCGTTTATCCCAACACCTATACAGTTTACACTGTATAATAATATATCCTACAAAATATAAAATACTTTGAGACAAATTATTAGTAAAATCAGCCATAACATCTAAGGTTTCTACATCATAACAATAGAAGATTATGGCAATTTGTGTTCGAATCTTGACGGAGATAGTAGGTAATGAAACTAGTATAGTATCTTATTTAAAACTTAAAGAACAAAGTTAATTATTTTAATCAAGCCTGAATTAATAGAGTAATTCGATTTATATATACAAGTTTAGACTATGACAACGTGAGAGATTTCCTATGAGGAAACAACAAATAACTAATTATTAAAGTATCATCACTTTTGAAACTATTCTTCAAGAGAGTTTTAAATAAACAATATTGCTTGAGTGTCTGTTAATTTTTAATTATTATTATTATTATTGTTATTGTCATAGTCTGGACTAGATAAAGATGAACAGAAATGATTAATTGAATTGCCGATATTGTTTATCTGTCCATGATGATGGATAATAGGCTTTTTTAATTAGAATATAGTGTAAATCTACTCCTTTCAAATCCGATTTATTAATTATTCGTTATTTCTCATTTTCTATTTTGAATCATTCTTAAAAATGTATATATTTTAATCTACTTATATTATGAAAAAAAATTTTGGATATATTTTTGCAATATAATCAAATATTAGTGGCCTTTATTGGACAACTCCCATATAAGGTCATTAAACATGCCATTCATATGGTCTATTCTAATCTCCATCCCTTCAAGTAGAGTGATGGCTTCTGAAGTATTATTAGCTTTAATTAATTGCATAACCTCGTCGATATTATTTGCTAATTGGGAGTGAGTAGATCTCATATGATTCATCATTTGTTCTGAAGCACCTATTTGAGCAAATACTTGTTGTTGTGGAAGAACAAAAAGAATTCCAACTAATAACAGAAATACAAGAACTGACTTCATAATATTATTATGCAATTTAATCTTTCTTTTAAAGATTTGGAATGATAAATTGTTAGAACTTTCTGTTCTGAACCATATGGAGAATTTATGATATCACCACTTTCACCAAGCGCATATAATGGTTATACCTATACAATAGAAGTTAAGATAATACAGAAGATAAAAGTAAATACAATATTAGTTTTAGACAATTAAAGATAGGAATTTGCATATATATCTCCAAACATACATGATGAAATTGCTTATAGATACATTGATGATTACAAACAGATTCTAAGTCAATATAATTCCAGCTGTTTGACAATGTGGAACAGAATAGAATAGAGCAGTTAATCTCACACCATATCTATTCCTTCTTCAAAAAAGTAAAGTTAAGGTTAAAGGATATTATATGTTGGCTTGTATTTTCCAAGCAATAAAGAGTTTGTCACTACAGTTACAGAGCTCATATCCATTGCTAATTGGGAAAATTTACATTCTATTACAAATAATAATTAACTGAGGCTGGGTCATAATTTTTTCATTATTTTATTTTCATAACAAATAAAGCTAGTTTATTGGAGTATGATATTTTGGTGAAAATTCATATCCGTCAACAAACTAGAAGTACAAGAGAGATCAGCACCTATTCTAATTAGTATTTTGTATTTGATTGGTTTAATTCATTGGCCACATAATGATAAAAGAAGAAGAGGACGTGGGAGACCATATGTCTATTCCCCTATTAATGTTATCCTGAGATGCTTTATAGTACGTATATGGTTTAGGTTAGACTCCAATAGAGCATTGTATCAGTATCTTGCGATGGATTTACCATATAACAGAAAGGTAATGAAAGCATGTGGGCTATCAAAACTACCACCAAG
>JAATVJ010000122.1 GCA_014523515.1 Nitrososphaerales archaeon TH1177
AGCGATTGTATAAACAGTGATAACGTTTGTGACTGTTGTTATGACATAAGGTGATAGTGATTGCTGCCTGCTGATCCGGTTAGGTTAGTGATTGACGTAAAAGCGTCGATAAAGTTATAGTGATAATTGTGACTATCTTGATTTTTTTCGCCAAATAAAAGAAGATTTTTATTACCTTTTAAAAGATAAACATATTCACAAAAAAACCCATGGGACGCTATTGACAAATTTTCAGTCTTTTTCCACAAATAGTTGTTGAGGTTGGGTGATAATAATAATTCAATACACAAATATTGTTAGACTAACCAATAGAGTGATGTAATCAATCGTTGTTATGTACCTAGCATGTATTTGATTATTACTCTGTGGGAATATCTTTGTTAGTTTTTTATTATAGTTGTAATAAACAAGTATCTGATATAGTAGTACTGATAGTAATACTATTGCACAAGCCTTATCATATCCTCTCGTACAGGTAATGGATCAATTCTAAAAACAGATTTGATATATATGTTTCACTATCAACGGTTCAATTGATTTACCTCTCAATGAATAGTAGTAGTAGCTTGTCTAACTTCAGATTCATAAAATTCAACCAATTTTATCCTGTCAGCAGCAGAGGAGTATTTTCATATCTCTGTGTACTGGAGATACCACCAACTGAAATCACATATCTGTGTTGAGAGACTGTATGGTATTTCACCAAAACATCATACAGATCAATAAACTAGCTTTATTCGTTATGAAAATGGAACAATTATGATCCAGCCTCAATTAATTAAACTTTTCATGCTTCTTCTGCTATAAATTATAAAATTTATTGATATAACTAAAAATAAGATCTCAAAGTATGAAATAACATCAGCAAAGATTGATTGATTTTATGACTGAATAAAAAAACATTATTATTTTGAATATTATTATTTCTTACTTCCAATCAAGGGATTAACTAATTTTAAAAATTTAAGATGTAATTTTAAAATATTTAAAACCAATTATAGGTTTTTTTGAAGTATCAAAAAGATTTGATTTTGTATTTTTAGCAAGAACTTGTAAAAGTCTTTTTGCAATTTGTAGTTTTTCTCTTTTAACTTCAACATTATCTATTATCGCTTTAGAATATTGCCCAATACTATCATCAAATAACATTCCAACTAATACAATATCTTTTGCTCCAAATTCTTCTGCAAGGAATACACATCTGTCTCCATCAGTAAATCCTCCAAAGTTGTATACATGTTCAACAGGCATTACTTGAGTTGTTCCAATAATTTTTCTAAATTTAGATATATATTTTCTTATTAAATCTACATTATCACTATGTGCATGAATCACCATAATTGCCCCAAGCTTTTCTGCTTTTACCAAAAACCGTAAGTCACCATCTAAATCGGTGACGACAATATCAGGTTTGATATTATTTTCTATTAAAAACTTTACTGCACCGTCTGCAACTATTTTAACAAATGATCTATTTTTCTTGATAAAAGAAGTATAAAGATCTAAATTGGGTCCAGCACCAATAGCTAAGACTTGTTTACCTCTAATTTTTTTATCCAGAATTTTAGAATCAAGAAATTTTCGTTTTATCAAATTTGACAGGATATAAGCAGCTTTTTGATCTTCTTCAGTACTATATCCCATTTTTTTTCTAATATCTTGATAATACGGAAACCACGTTACAAATTGCACAGATTATATAATTAACAACTTATTAATAGACTATATGTTAAAACATTTTAAATGAAGATATCTATCATTTAGATTTTTAAATAACCATAAGAACTTTTAAATGACAATATATATTCTATTTGTGAATTTACTAAATGGAACTAACAAGACAAGAAGATATGGCATTAAAAGGAGAATATGGAGAAGGATTAGAGATATCTTATAAAATACTTGTTGCAATAGGAAATGCTAACAATGCATCAAAACTAATTCCTATAAAGTGGGCTCACATTTCAGGAGTTAATTTTAATACGATAGGAGAAGCCGGCGTGAAATTTCTTTCAAGTTTAGATAAAAAAAATAAAGTTACAGTCACAACAACTCTAAATCCCATGGGATTTGACTCTAAGAAAGACAATAACCTTTCAGATTATTTTAAATCAAATCAAATGTCAATTATAAATTCTTATTTATCTTTAGGTATAAATCCTTCTTTCACATGTATACCTTATGAAATTTTTGATCTGCCAAATAAAGGAGAGGTAGTTAGTTTTGCAGAAAGTAATGCTGCAGTATTTGTAAATTCCATATTAGGAATTAAAACAAACAAAGAGAGTGCTCTTAGCTCATTAGCGAGTGCAATCACCGGTAAGACTCCGTACTCAGATTTATTAATTGATGAACTTAGAAAACCAAAAGTTAGTGTCCAACCAGAAATAAAAGTAGAAACAGAATTAGATTTTGGACTGTTAGGTTATTTTGCCGGAAAAATAACTAACGAAAGTTGTATAGGATTGGAAACTAATTTTGAAAATTTAGATATTGTCAAGTCAAAAGCCCTTTCAGCAGGTATTGGAACATCAGGTAGGGCTGGAATGTTTAATAATACAAATAATAAGGATTGTGAAAGAGTGTCTTTTGGAAAAACAGAGCTTGATCAAGTAAAAGACGATTTAAATACTTCTGAAAAGGGAGAATTAATAGTATTTGGAAGCCCTCAATTAGGCATAGATGAATTAAATTTGCTTGTCCATTTAACAGAAGGAAAAAAATTTAGAAAACCATGTAAAATATTCTGTCCTCGTTCTGTAACAGAAATGGAATGTAATAATGAAATAATAAAAAAATTAAGAAATGCAGGCGCAGATATTATTTGTGATTCCTGTACATGCTTAACACCGCTAATAACAAAAAATGATTACGATTCAATTGTAACTAATAGTATAAAATGTGCATATTATATGAAACATTCAAACAAAATAGATGTCTCTTTGAAAGATATGGAAACCATAACAAAAGAATACTGTGAGTAATTTATTTCATGATAAAGATAAATTGTAAAAAAATTGTTGGCGGAAAGGCAGATGGTTTAGCATTATTATCGCATAGACCAATTAATATGCTCTCAATGTTAGATACGAAATCTGGAAGGATAAAAGAGGAAGATCATGATTTATTTAATCAAATAGTTAAAGATAGAATTCTTATTTTACCCAATTGTATTGGAAGTAGTGTAGGAGCTTATATTTTTTATTCATTAAAAATCAACGGAGTCAGTCCAAAGGCAATTATTTGTACTAATAGATGTGACATTATAACTGCATCAGGTTGTGCAATATCAAATATACCTCTTGTAGATGCAACAGGCTCAAGTTTTAAATCATTAGATAATAATACCAAAGTTACAGTTGATGCAGATAAACAAATAATTATAATCCACACAATTTAATTTTCGGAATATCTATCAGTGTTATTATCGGTGCGTGGCAATCGATGGGCGAACTGATCATGTATAACATGAGATGAAGACCAAAGTCCATGCACCGATAAATAATACTGATAGAAAAATTAATACTTCATGATCATCGCAAAGAAAAACAAAAAAATATTTTTGTATTATTCTTGTGGAGAGATTATTATTATATTATCTCCTTTAAGAAGCAGATTTCCTAATTTAGTAGCCTCTTCAGCTTTATACTCTGTAGCCTCACTTAGGACTAGATTCATATGTTGATCAAATTTTTCTAATATACCTTTAACTACTTTATCGCCTTTTAGTTTAATTACTATGTTCTTTCCGATATTTTCCTTTAATACTTGTACAGTTACGTCAATAGACAATATAATATCATCATAAATTACAATATATAATTTAATAGATTTATTTTTTTTATTAAAAAAAAATAATATAAAGTTTCTATCTAAAATAGACAATTATAAAAGATGTATAAGAATATAAATAAATTAATTAATTAATTAGAATAATTCAACTTTATACATATAACAATAAGTTATCTACATAACACTAACATCATGAGGTTGACTTTCAATATAACCAGCTGTAGTAATTCGTACAAATTCAGCATTTTGTTGCATTTCATTAATGGTTTTTGCACCACAATAACTTAATCCAGAACGCAAACCTCCGACTAACTGACGGATAATCTCTACTACACTTCCTTTATAGGAAACCATTGCTTCTACACCTTCAGGTACGTAATCATTAAGATCCTCTGACTCTACTATTTGTTCTCCTTCTTCACGATATTTTCTTCCTAATGAAGCATAAAAAGATGCCATTCCTCTATAAATTTTATATTTTTTACCATTTTTAACCAGTGTTTTTCCAGGACTTTCATCGGTTCCTCCCAAAAGACTTCCCACCATTACAGATGAAGAACCTGCTGCAAGTGCTTTGGTTACATCACCTGAATTTCTGATACCACCATCAGAAATTACAGGAACTTCATATTCTTTGGATATTTTTACACTATCAAAAATTGCAGTTAATTGTGGAACGCCAGATCCAGTAATAACTCTAGTGATACAAATTGATCCTGAGCCTACCCCTACCTTTACAGCATCCACACCAGCTTTAATTAAATCCTCTGCTCCTTTGCCAGTAGCTATGTTACCTGCTATTAATTCACAATCTTTGAATGCTTTTTTTATTAAATGAACACAATTTACTGCATTGTCACTATGACCATGAGCTATATCAACAACTACAACGTCTGCACCTGCTTCCAATAATGCTTCAGTTCTCTCTAAATAATCTCCTTTAACCCCAACAGCAGCTCCAACCAGCAAACGTCCTTTTTTATCTTTAGAAGCATTTGGAAACTCTTCCATTTTTAAAATATCTTTACTAGTTATTAATCCCAAGATTTGTTTGTCTTTATCAATTATAGGTAATTTTTCAATTCTATTCTTGTGCAAAATATCTTTAGCTTTTTCGATTGTAGTTCCTAATTCAGCAAAAACTACATCTTTACTCATTACTGAAGAAACATTACTCTCAAAATTAGTTTCGAATAGAAGATCTCTTTTAGTAATAATTCCTGCCAATTTTTTATCTTTTTCTACCAAGAGGCCAGATATTCCAAAATCGTGCATAATTTTTTTTGCATAACCTACAGATGAATCTATACTAATAGTATATGGTTGTTCTATCATCACAGATTCAGATCTTTTAACCTTTAATACTTCATCTACTTGATCTTGTATTGTCATAAATCTATGTATAATTCCAATACCTCCTTCTCGCGCTAATGCTATTGCCATAGCTGATTCAGTTATTGTATCCATATTAGCACTGATAATAGGAATATTTAAATTGATATTTCTTGATAATTTAGTTTTTAAATTAGTTTGAGAACGAGATATAACTGGAGAACGTTTTGGAATTAGTAATACGTCATCAAAAGTTAGACCTTCTCTAATATTCAATATTTCATTTTATTATTAAAATAAAGAAGAATTATAAGTTTTGCATCATTCTCAAGTCAATAACCAACCCACAACGAACTTGTTAAATTAGTAAGTTTTAAATTTTATAATAGAAAAAGCAATAGGAGAAGAAGAATACTAGTATATCAATTGTAAAGTCTTTAATGCTAACATTGTTTCCTTAACATTATGGGTTCGGATAAGAGTTGCACCATTAATAATAGCAATAACTTCCATTATTAAGGATGGAATAAGTCTTTCATCGATTGTGAGATTCAACAGCTTTCCCAAAAAAGATTTATTTGAAATTGAAATACAAATTGGCAAAGAGAGTGTAGAGAGTTCCTTCAAATTAGATACAATTTCTATATCGCGAAGATACCACGGTATTTTTGTTATTTTTGTAAAAAAAGGATTATTACTTTCATTTCTAAAAAAACCTATTGATGGATCTATTATAATATTGGCTGTTTTAATTCCGGCTTTCTGTGCGATCGTTATACTATCATGAAGGATTTTTTTTGTTGAAAAAGACTTACCTTTTAGAAGTTTATGAGGATTTTTTTCATATGCACCTATTATTATAGGAATATTATATTTTGATGCGATTTCTGCCATTTTATGATCGTATTTTAGTCCACAAACATCATTTATCGCATGTGCTCCTATCTTTATGGCCTCTTCAGCTACTATGGATCTTGGAGTGTCTACAGATATAGGAAGTTTACAATTTTCTTTTATTATTTTAATAGCTTTTGTTAATCTGACTATTTCATCATCTGAAGAAATCATGGTATTAAGATAGGGAGCCGTTGACATTGCACCTATATCAATAATATCTGCTCCATCATTTTCTAACTTTTTTGCATAAGAAGAAATTTCATCGATACTAGTTTTTATTGAATTCTTATAAAAAGATTCTGGACTAACATTTACTATTCCCATAATTTTTATAGAATTCTTACCAATAGGAACATCTCCAATGTAGGGCATTTTTCATTCTATGGAATATATCTATTGTTATTATTATTGTTCTAAATATATATAGTAAATTGAGAATGTTAATAAATATCTGGAAAAATAATATTGGAGAGATTATGAAGGTTAATGTGATTGTTGATTGATTTCCATTGATGAAGATAAAATCTTTGAAGTGATCAGAAAAAGAAAACCTGCATCAATAGCACTAAATGGTCCTGAGGCCTTATTCCCAAAGATGCAAGAGACAGGAAAAAAGATTATGGAACTGTTTGATATTCCAGCCTATATTATAGGTGATACTTGTTGGGGATCCTGTGATCTCAATACCCATGCTGCAGATATGCTAGGTGCAGATTTGTTATTTAATATTGGTCATACAATTTCTATGGAAACCCTTGATAAAAAAGTAATTATGATCAATGCATATGATGATGTAAAATTCGATACAATAGTAGAAAAATTTGCAAAAGAGATGAGAAATAGAGAATATAAAACATTAGGTATAGTTACAGATAGCCAACATTTAGATCAATTACAATCATCAAGAAAAATACTTGAGAATCATGGTTTTAAAATAGTAATTGGCGATGGTAAAGGACAATTAAATGGTGGCCAAGTTTTTGGCTGTGAATTTTATCCAGCGTATAATATACAAAAAAGAATTGATGCTTTTGTTTTTTTAGGCCAAAGTATATTTCATTCTGTTAGTATAGCAATGTCAACAGAAAAACCTACTTTTATGTTGGACCCATATTTTAATGAATTTCATCAAATAAATGACAAAGCAAGGACTATGGAAAAGAAAGCTATTCTATCAATTTATAAAGCACAAGAAGCAAAAAAAATTGGAATAGTTATAGGATTAAAGGAGGGTCAATTTGCAAAGATAAAAGCCCTAAATTTAAAGAAGTCTCTTGAAGCCCTTGAAAAAGAAATACAATTATTTGCATTAACAGAAATTACTGAAGAAAGATTAAGAAATTTCAAAGGAATTGATGCTTTTGTTCAAGTAGCTTGTCCAAGAATAGCTATAGACAATCATTTTAGTAGACCATTACTTTCTGTACCACAAGCAGAAGCATTAATTAAGGTTTTAAAAAATGAACCTATTGATGATTTCTTAAGGCTACGTCACTGGCTATAAAAATTAAGCCGATCATATTTTAAATTAGTTTTTATGACCTAGACTATTGTAAAATTATTATTATTATATCAATGCGAGGGCAGAAGAGGCAGCAGTAGTAGTAGTAGTAGTAGTCTATTAGTACCATCTTGAATAAAATCCCAATCTCTATCTTATATAATCTATCACGTAGACAAACTATCACAGTTATGTTACCTTAGAGTGCTTCATTTAGGATCACCTATTTCGAGGATTACCAGTCAAGACCACATACACATATACATTAGAATGGTTTGCGACTACTCATATCCATACAATTTGGCATAATTTCATTTCAATTTGATAGACAGGAGAGAGATTCTATCCAAAGATTATCTAATAGTTACTGATTCTAACATAAAGCCTATTTTCGAATAAGCGTCTAGATACCACACACCTGTTCTTCCCCTCCATTCTCTGCAATTTTTATTTTTACCATATTATATTATATTTGTCTATTAATCATTTTTTAAAATTTTTAGGTTGTTACAGACGGAACAAATAGGTCTAGTTGATTCATGTCCACAAATATTACATTTATTTTTCAAGGAATTATCCATATTTTTTAATATTTTGGATATTTTCAAAATAGAATTATATGTATTATATTTAACACCGGACCGATTTTCCTCTAAAGAATTAAAGAATTCTCTTATTTCACTCCTAATACTTTCATTCTGATACGGACATTGTTCGGATTGAAATGGAATATTTTGTTGAAGTGCATAAAAAACTATTTCTCGTTCATAAATTTCTATGAATGGTTTAATTTTTTTTATTTTTTTTGTACCGTAATAAATTGGTTCTGGATAAGTCCATCCTATTCTATTTATATCTCCTGAAATAACATTTATCATAAATGATTGAAGTTGATCATCAAGATTATGTCCTGTTGCTATAACATTTGCCCCTACATAATCTGTAGCTATATCTATAGCCCTTCTCCTAAATGTTCCACAGATAGAGCAAGAAGTCATTTTTTCTGATGGACGCATTGACATAGATTCATCCATATCCATTCCAAACAGTTCTTTATAACTAAAAATTTCATTTTTAATATTTAATCTCGAACAAAATTCTTTAACTATTTTTAGAGATTCATCTCTATAACCAGCAATTCCTTCATCTATTGTAATTGCAATAATATCATTAGTTTTCTTTCTCTCAAAGAGATGTTTTAAAACTAATAATAATGAAAGACTATCTTTACCACCCGACACACCTACTGCGATTTTATCTCCATAATTAACCATTGAAAATTTTGAAATAGTTCTACATGTTTTTTCTTCAATAGAAAATATAAAACATGATCTACAAAGGTATTCACCAGAATATTGTCTAAAATACACACTATGTTTATTTTGACATTTTGAACATAAGATATGTTGTTGCATCTATATGCAAATTTTTTGGTATGTGATAATATTTAATTCAAACTAGAACTTCTATTCTTTCATTAACCTATTATTATACTTCTTATTTTACAATTTTGAATATCCGTAAATAACATCTTAATTTCAATCATGATCAAATTAATATTATATATTTTGATAATCTAATTGAAGAATATGAATATTAAGCCTAATTTATTAGATTATATTAACTGTAGAATATTAGATGTTTTAAGTAAAAATTCTTCACTACCATTTGTAGAATTAGCTAAACAAATTGGAATTTCAGATGCAACTATACATACTAGAGTGAAAAAATTATTGGCCTTAGGTATTATTAAAAAATTTACTATTTTTGTTGATAATAATTTGCTTGGATATGATCATTTAGCGTTTATTAATTTAAAAATAGAAAAGGGAAAAACAGAGGAAACAATAAAAAATCTTATGGAAATCGATGAAATTTTAGAAATACATGAGATCTATGACAAATTTGATTTGATAGTTAAAATTCGATCGAAAAATTTGGACGATATGAGAGATATAATTGTAAATAAAATATTATCAATTAATCATATAAAAGAAACGGAGTTGATAACAGTTTTAAGAACTAGAAAGGAAGAGCAGATGATCTCATTAAATAAAGAAATTAATCAAAAAACTAAAGAATTCTTTTAATCTTTACAGATTAACTTCTTTGTTTTTCTTTTTTTGAGGATTGCCACCAATCTAAATAATCATCATGCATTCTTTTTTTAGAATCAGAAGAGTTAATTTGTGATTTATCTTTTAATTCCTCAATTTTGTCTCTGGAGGCATACAGACCACAACTTTTACAAATAAAATTTTTTGTGGATGAATCCATTTTTAATTCTCCACCACATTCAGGACAAAATTTGACCAATTTGTTATTGAATATGTATATAACCTTATAAAAGTATTATGAGAAAAGGATTTTGAGTTCATTTAATTAAATATATTTAGCATTTTTCGAAATTATGTGAAATGATAAATAAATAAAATTATAAATAATAATAATATTTTATTTTTTTATTTATTTATTTATTATTTAATGAAATAAATAACCAAAAATTAAGCTGAAGAGAAGAGAATTATAATATAAAATGACTATTTTCCTCTAAAACGAATATATATATAATTTATGAATCTTCATATTCAAATAATCTTGGGAGAAAATTGAAATCATTAGATAAAGCTATTTTGAAAGCAATATATGTAAGTAATTTAGATCCATCAAAATCATTTTTAGAATATTTACAGGAGAAATATCAAATAGATAAAAGTTTTTTTGAATCAAGAATAACAGGATTAATTGGTTTAGGATTCATAGAAAAAATTAATCATAAACAATATAAACTCAATTCATTAGGTAGAGAAGCCCTGAAGGTAGTTCTTGTAGGAGGTGTTTTTGATATATTACATCCTGGTCATATATTTACTCTCAAGACAGCCAAATCACATGGTGATCTTTTGGTAGTAGTAATTGCAACTGCATCTACAGCTATAAAAATAAAAAAAAATAGAGTAATATTGCATAATGAAAACTTAAGAAAGGAACTGGTTTCTTCATTAGATATCGTAGATTTGGCAATAATAGGAAAAGAAGGAACACTATTTGATACAGTGGAATATGTAAAACCTGATATTATAGCACTAGGTTATGATCAATCTCATACTGAGAATTATATATCAGAAAACTGTAAGAAAAGAAACATTAATGTTAGAATATTAAGATTAAATACTCCTATTCCAAATATCAAGAGTTCTGAATTAAAGCAAAAATTAGGATATTCATTCTACAAGATATGATTTTAATTCATTGTTCGGATAATTCATTTTAACTTTCAATTTAATATAATCACCATTTTTTAATGAAAATTGTTCTTTAATTGAAAATGGAGCTATTATTTCCATTATAGAATCATCATAATGAGTTCGTTCTAATATCAAAATATATGAATTTATATTGGCACTATCATTGATGTAAGCAGGATAACATTTTACCCATCCAAAAGTTCTTGATTGGTCACTAAATCCTTCAATCAATACCGAAGGATATTTTAACATCTCCTTTTTTGCCTCGATATATAACATTGAATTTAATTTTATATTAAGAGTTCCAGGATAAGGTTCATAACCTAATTTCTCTTTAAATTGTTTTTTATACTCATTTAATGACATATAATATGCACCTTCACCCATACCAGATATAATACGACCCTCAAAATCAACAACATATTTAAAAGATTCTATAGCAGTTTTTAAAAATAAAAATAAATTATATACTTCTTGATAACCTTTTTCTGTAACCTTTATAGCATATTTTTTACTTTTTTTATTTCTTTTTACATATCCTAAAAATTCTAAATCAAGTAATTCTTTTGAAGCTAATTGTTGTGACCGCTTTATTTTTTGTGCTATTTCGTTGGTTGTTAATTCAATAAAGTTATTCTTTGCTCCACACAATAATAATTCTGAGAGAATTAATACATGTTGAAAGCTAATAGTATTCATAAAAATAATTAGGGTAAGCCCATTTCATTGAATGTTCTTACTTTTATAGATGAATTACGTTTTATATCAGCTAATCTGTGTCCTATGATTTGCTCTATACCAGCTTTATCAGAAGCATCAATCAATCTTTGAGTGATTATACCATCCAGAATTAAAATTTTACCGCCAGATGAATCTGAAAGTTTTTTAACAATCTCTGATACTGGAACTTTCATAACAGTATTCATTGAACTATCTAAAATAATTGCTTCTAATGTTTCATTGATTTGAGAATATATATTTTTAATCGTTGACTTTGATTCATTATCATTTTGTAATTGATTATCTTCTTTATTAATTGGATAAGTTTCAAATTGGCTATACTGGGGCTGTGTTTCCTGGAAAGTAGTTTTCTCTCTTTCACTTTTATTATATTTTTTATTGGTTTGTAATATAGGCTGTTGTTTTTTAATAGATGAATCATAGTCTTCTTTTGAAGAATCCAATGCATTATTTAATATTTCAGTTATTTCTAAAGGTGTACATTCTTCAACCTCTCTTCCAGGGGGGGCCCTAAATACTTTATTTATTTTAACTAAGCCATGTAATTCTTTTAAAATTAAATCGCCGGCTCTATCACCATCTAAGAAAGCTATAACCTTTTTTCCTTCAGTAAGGTGGGTAATACTTTCATCAATTTTAGCACCTTCTATAGCTATAGAATTATCAAATCCTGCTCTCAATAGATTAATGACATCAGCTCGGCCTTCTACTAAAATAATCCAATCAGCATTAAATACGCCTGTCCCACATGCGAGTTGCCCTTTTCCAAATGTGGTAAGTTTACCAGGTTTACTTGCATCATATACATCTTTAAGCATTTCTTCACCTTCGCTAATAGTTTTAGTTGCCCATTCTTGGACAATTTTTTTTGCTCTATCGACTATAACTTTTTTCTTTATTGCTCGGATATCATCAATTCCAGACAAGATGAACCGTGCTTGAAATGGCCCCACTTTATCTATGCTTTCTATTGCAGCAGCTATGAGAGCAGCAGTTGAAATGTCAGTACTCATTGGAATAAGAGCATCGCCCTTTGCTACATTAGACTTTGTATCCACATTCACTTCAATTCTACCAACTTTAGACACCTTTTGTAATTCATTCAGATTCATTTCAGGTCCTAACAATCCTTCAGTTTGTCCAAAAATAGCACCTATTATGTCAGCTTTTTCTACGAGTCCATCTACCTCGAAACTTAATTTTACGTGATATTTTACTATACCAGTGCTAGGCAATTCCATAACCTCATGTTTATTGTAAAGTAAAATTATGGGTGTTTGGCACGAATATAAGTGCTTTGACCAATCCTCTAATCTAAAATTTCATATTATCATATTTATGGAGTTTTTTGAAAAGTAATTTTAATTAATTAATAATAAAGTACAGTTTTAGTCTATTTAAGACTATTATATACAATTAATAATAAATTATAAACAATTTCTATATATAATATGGGAATAGGCGGCTCAGAATGGATGATAATTGGCTTAATTAGTATTTTTTTACTTTTTGGTTCAAAGAAACTACCAGATATGGCAAGAAATATAGGCAAAGCAATTGGAGAATATAATAACACCAAACAAACACTTCTTAAACAAGTTAATCAAATTAAAGTCAGTAATAATAATAATAATACTGATTTATTTCATGGTCATGATAACGAAAAAAATTGGCATATTGGAAAGATAATACAAGGGCCTGTATCAACAGAAAGGGAAAAATTAGAAAAAATAGCTTTATCCCTTAACATTGAATATCTAAATATACCTGATGAGCAACTTCGCACTAATATTTTGAAAAAGATGAAAAATGATAATATTTAGAGATATATTTATTATCTAATAATAAACAACACATTATGAATAAAATATATGTCTTCGTCTAACTTGAATGAAAAAATAAACCCATTTGAAGTGGCACTAAAACAACTGGAAGAAGCATCAAAAATTTTAAACCTAGACAAAGGAATGCTTCAGATATTAGCCAATCCCAAAAGAATTCTGACTGTTTCTATTCCAACAAAAATGGATGATGGTTCGATAAGAGTATTTACTGGATTCAGGTCTCAACATAATGATGCAAGAGGACCTTGTAAAGGAGGAATAAGATATCATCCTGATGTTTCAGTAGAAGAGGTTAAGGCTTTATCAATGTGGATGACCTGGAAATGTGCAATAGCTAATATTCCCTATGGTGGTGGAAAAGGTGGAATAGTTTGTAATCCAAAACAGATGTCAGAAAACGAATTAGAGAGAATGACAAGAAGGTTTGCATATCTTATAGCTGACATTATTGGTCCATACAAGGACATTCCTGCACCAGATGTGTATACTGGAGGTAAAGAAATGGCTTGGATTATGGATACTTATTCTATCTTAAAAGGAAATTATGTGCAACCAGAAGTCATAACTGGAAAACCAATAGCAATTGGTGGTTCGTTAGGGAGAAATGAAGCAACTGGGAGAGGTTTGGCATATACCGTAAGAGAAGCTGCTAAAAAAATAGATATTGACATGAAACAAGCAACAATTGTAGTTCAAGGTTTTGGAAATGCAGGGCAATTTGCTTCAAAACTAGTAGGAGAGCAAGGTTCCAAGATGATAGCAGCATCAGATTCTCAAGGTGCAATAATTAACAAAGATGGAATAGATGCGGATGCACTAATAAAATTTAAAAAAGAAACCGGAACTGTGGCAGGATTTGAAAATGCAAAATCGATTTCTAATGAAGAACTTTTGGAAACAGAGTGTACTATACTCATTCCAGCAGCTTTGGAAAATCAAATCACTAAAAATAATGCGGATAAAATAAAAACAAAGATCATAGCAGAAGCAGCTAATGGTCCTACAACTCCTGAAGCAGATGAAATTCTATTCAAAAATGACATTCTAGTAATTCCAGATGTACTTGCTAATGGAGGAGGCGTTACTGTTTCGTATTATGAATGGTTGCAGAATTTAAGAAGAGAATACTGGAAAGAAGAAGAAGTTAACAATAGACTGGATATAAACATAACAAAATCATTCTTTGATGTTTATGATACTCATAAAAAATACAATGTAGATATGCGAAAGGCTGCTACATTACTTGCAATAAACAGGGTTGTCGAAGCAGTCAATATAAGAGGTTTATGGCCATGATGTAAATTTTCTATTTTTTTTCTTATATTTTCTATAATTTTATTGAATAATTTATAAAATGATTTAAAAAAAATATATTACTCAGTAGAAAATGAATGACCACATGAGCAGCTTTTGGTTACATTTGGATTATTAATTTTAAATCCAGAACCCATTAAACTATCAATATAATCAATATTAGCTCCTTTTAAATATCGTTGACTGTAATTATCTACTATAATTTTGATTCCATTTTGTTCTATAACAAGATCATCTTCTTCAGAATTTTCTTCAAAGCCCATACCGTAAGATAAGCCAGAACAGCCTCCGCCAGTGACATATACACGTAGAAATAAACTATCTTTTCCTTCTTGTTTCATAAATTCACTGACTTTTTCTGCAGCTTTTGGAGTAACAGTTACTATTTGTGATTGTTGAGTACTTTCCATAACTTAATTATGTTTTAAAAAGAATATAAGTTTTCCCTGTCTTAAGAA
>JAATVJ010000123.1 GCA_014523515.1 Nitrososphaerales archaeon TH1177
AATTTTATTATCATGAACTATTGCTTCATGTTTTAAACTATCTATTAAAGGTCTTGCTAAGGATGCTTTAACCGGAGTAATCAAATCTACCCAGTAAGAGGAGAGTCGAGGAGTCAAAAAAGGGATAATAACAATTTTTAATGATTTGTTTAGAATAGCTGAATATCTTTTCATCATATCGACATAGCTAAGAATCTCAGGACCGCCTATATCAAAATCCTTATTAGCTGTATCTTTAATTTCAATTGATTTAATTAAATAAGTTACTACATCATCTACTGATATAGGTTGTGATTTAGTCAATACCCATTTAGGACATACCATGATAGGAAGCCTCTCCACTAAATACTGTAACATTTGAAAGGATCCTCCTCCTTGACCTAAAATAATAGCAGCACGGAATATTGTAACTTCAGCCTTTGAGGTTCTTAAAATATCTCCTACTTCCTTTCTACTTCTCATATGTTCAGATAAATCCTTATGTTTCATATCAACAAGACCGCTAAGGTAAATTATCCTTTTTGTATTTGTTTCTGAGGCAGCCTTAGCAAAATTTTCAGCTGCAATTTTATCCTTTTTTGAGAACTCTTGCCATTTTTTTGATGAACCTTCCATAGAATGTATAAGATAAAAAGCTACATCTACTTCTTTTAGAGCTTCCACTAATTCTAAATAATTTGAAGCATCAGCTTTTACTACTTCAATAATATCTCCACTTAAATTAAAGAGGTCAAAAATATTTCTAGGATTTCTTGTCATACATCTAACCTTATATTGACCATCAGCTAATAGTCTCTTTACAATTCTACTACCAATAAATCCTGTTGCACCAGTTACTAATATCCTTAGATTTTGTTTTTCACTATTTTCATCTTCAATTTTATACATCTATAGTATAAGTCTAGGTCAGATAGAAATAAAGTTAGTTGTAATTATTAAATAATTTATTAAATAAAATATTCTATGAGTTCTAATAATATTCCTTGGGATGAAACTATAAAAAAAGAAGCAAGAGGGATTGATGATGCTGATTTTGGTGAGATCCAAAGTGTTGATTCAGAATATATCATAACTCAAAAGGGTATAATCGATAAAGAATTTTTCTCCTTTCCAATAAATCTAGTTCAAGATTATGATGGTAATAGAGTATTATTCAAAGTAACTGAAGAAGAGGCAAGAAATTCATATATGGAATCTCAAAATATAGATTTTGATCAGGAAGATTTTAGTAATAGTGAGATAGAAACAGAAAGTACTACTACTAATGATTATGATTCATTAAGCAATAATACAAAAGAAAAAGAAGTTATTCCTTTAATGTCAGAAAAATTAGATGTTACTACGAGAGAACTTGTAGATGAGACAGTTATTACGAAGAAACCAGTTAAAGAAACTAAAACAATAGAAGTTCAATTAATGAGAGAAGAAATAGAAAGTATTGAGAGAAGACCTCCTAGTAGCCAAATAAAAGCACAAAATCCTGTAGAATCACCGGAAGAGATCAAAATACCATTAAAGAGAGAAGAACCACAAGTCACAAAAAAACCATATGTTAAAGAAGAAGTTATAGTAAAAAAGAAAGCCATTACAGATAAAAAAGAGATAACAGAGGATGTTAACTCTGAAGAATTAGATACATCAAATGTAGACAGAGACTAGAAGAATATTTACAATATATTTACAATATATAATAAAACAATTTTTTAATTGGCCCTGTCAAGTTAAAGTAGTAAAAACTATAGTAGCAATATTCTATTTAAGATGTGAATGAATCTCTTTCCTTACTAGCCAAACGAGATTTGGAATAACGATTTTTTTGATGACAATAATGATAAGGACAAAAACCATATAAGAATTTTAATGATTATTTATTATTGTCAATTCCGCTATTTAGAATTAGAGGAGAATTCTTAATAGATTTTTAAATTGGTGTTAGAGGCTGGTATTACCTCCAACACTCGAGTATAGATATGACAGACACTCTGCTTGTCGACTAGTATATTATATTAGATTCCAAAAATAAAAAATTATTTATTCTAGAGAATTGAAGTAATAATTTATGCTTCATATACTGAAAATGGGTATTATAGGCTACGATAACACTCACCCAGAACGAATAATGAGATAATAGATGATTTTGTAATAAAAAATAATAAATTATAATATTAAATAAATATAAAAATAGATTTTCCTGTACCTTTGATACTACATAAATTAATAAATAAATTTTTACTTTACAATATCATCAATAGTTTATTCTCTATTTCTTCTGCTTGATATTTATATAAAAGTAAATTAATTTTATTTTGGAGTTCAATAATCAGTTATTTTTTATAGTAGTATCAAATATTAAAGTTATGCCTATTTCTAAACCTCGAGTTTTTATAGTTCAAGAAAATGAGGATGCTAACTTGGTTCTAACTGGTATATTATGGCTAAAGGGATGTGAACCATTCAAGTTTACTAATGGGAAGGAATGCCTGGAAAAATTAAATGAGATGGAAGGAAAAGTAGATGTGGTAATAATCGGCGGCAATATAGCCTCTGATAGAAACTTAATGTTAATAATTAATATTAAAAAAATTAATAATAATATTAAAGTTCTTATTATTGCAGATGAAGACTCGGATAAAACAAGAATATTAGGTTATGGTGCAGATGAATTTACACTTAAACCTATGAGTCCAGAAAATGTTGGTGATAAAGTTCTAATGTTATTATCAAGAGAAGCAGTAATGGAAAATAGGTAAAAGATTTATTTTTATCTGATCATTAGATCAATAGATTGATTCTTTTTTATAGGATAATGTCTTCATTCATGGTTATCTTTAGGTTGTAGGAAATATTGAATCTTTTAACAAATTTTTCAAACATACTTATTTCAAATCTGCAAAGACTTTAATTCTTTTAACTTAGTATTATATATATATAATCAAAAATATGAAACAAATTCTTCTTTGTTATGTATCCATATTATATTATCAATTATAAATTATTATTTTACAAATAAGACATAAATAAATATTTTGATCTCAAATCTGAAATATTATTGATTCATTTTTCACTCAAGGTAGAATAGAGATAAAAAAGAATTTTAAGTTAATAGATAGAAAAAAAGTTAAGTCAATAGACAGTCAATTGAATACTATGATATTAATTGTTGTACTTACCTACATAGGTTACAATTTCATTTACTGACATAGGTAACACTTCCTACTCTGCTAGGAAGTGTATAATAAAAATAGAATCACAAACAAAATTTAATTTAATTCATGAGAAAGAATGGACTGGAGATACTATAACTGATATTTGTGCTAGATATCAAGTATCTACAAAGACATACTACAAGTGGAAGAAGAGGTATCTAAAGTATGGAATAGACGGTGTAAAAGATAGAAGTAGAAAGCCACATAATATTCAACCAGTAAAAGTAACAAAAGAGATAGAACAACAAATTCTGAATCTACGTATAACAAAAAGATTTGGATGCAATCGTATCAGATTTAGGTTAAAGAGACTAAAGGAGATATCTTTCAGTACAAGAACCATATACAAAATACTGAAAAGACATGGGTTAAACATCCTTGAATGTAAAATCAGAAATAGACAGTACAAAAGATTTGCAATGGAAAAACCAAACCAGATGATACAGATGGATATATTAGGACCATTTTACATCGAGAATTGTGCTCGAAAAAACTATTTTATTAGTTGCGAAGATGATTGTTCAAGAAAGGTAACAAGTGATTGGTCTGAAAGAAAAAGAAGTATTGATGTATTGCAAGTTCTTGAAGACTACATTGTAGAAAATGGTAAACCTCTCAAAGTAATGCATGATAATGGTAAGCAGTTTACATCTAAAACATTCAGACATTTTCTGAAAAGGAACAAAATAAAAGATAAATCCATACCTGCCAGATATCCACAACTACA
>JAATVJ010000124.1 GCA_014523515.1 Nitrososphaerales archaeon TH1177
AATACTGGTTATGGGTTTGTATTGAACCAATACACAGTTCTGTGCTTGGAATCTACATTTCTGAAGAGAGAAACATGATAGTTGCTGAAAAATTCATTAGATCTCTTGTTGAGAATTATGGAAAACATACTGTATATACAGATGGAGGTACATGGTATGATGAAGCATGCAATGTCTTGAGATTGAAACACTATCTACACTCACCATTTCAGAAAAGCATGATAGAAAGAGTTAACCAGTATTTTAAAGATAGAATCAAGAGTTTTGATGATTATTATCCATGTATGCAAAAAGATGACTGTAATCTATTACATGTACATAATTGGATACAATTCTTTGTAACTATGTATAATGATACAACATTTGAGAATTATTTTATTAACGAATTGAATGAAAGAGGTGAATATATCTTAAATTAACAGAGCCCTCTGGTCTATTAAAGTTACTATTCTATGATTGTACCGAAGATGATGCAAAAGAAAAATTAACAAAAGTTAAAGAGATCATTGATAAAGAATTTGGGACTAGTAAGAATAACAAAAATAAAGACAAAGGGAAAGAAGAAGAGGAAGATGAACAACAAGTTGATATCATTTCATTAATAAAAAAAGATTATGTTGATCTATTTGTAAACCAATTTAATAAACCCTATATTGCAATCAAAATAAATGGACACACAGAGAACTTAGACCTTGATAGCTCAAGATTTAAAAACTGGCTATACAGATTCTTTTACGAAAATACTGGTAAGATAAAAAGCGAACAAGTTGAGAATACAATAAAAGTATTAAAATCTGAAGCAGAATTTAGTGAAAATAGAAAAATACTTGAATTACGGGTGGCAAAAGCAGCAACTAATGATGATGATTATACTTTCTATTATGATTTAACAAACAGCAATTGGAGCACAGTTAAAATAACTCCTTTAGGATGGACTATTGAAAATAATCCACCAATTCTTTTTAGGAGATATGCAAATCAATTACCACAAGTAAATCCTTCCCATGTTATTTCATCCTCTAATTCATTTTTGACGATAGACGATAAAGATGATAAAATCCTTGACAAATTTGTAGATCTTCTAAATGTCAAAGGTGATGATAATAAACTACTTTTGAAATGTTACATTGTTTCATTATTTATTCCTTGCATTGCAAAACCTACCTTGATGTTACATGGTGAACAAGGAAGTGCCAAGTCTACTCTTCAAGAACTGATAAAAATGCTAGTAGATCCAAGCATTGTAAAAACACTAACATTTCCAAGAGATATCAATGAACTTATTCAAAAGCTATCTCACAATTATATCGCATATTTTGATAATATATCAGTTATTAAAGAATGGATCTCTGATGCTCTATGTAGAGCAGTTACTGGAAGTGGATTTTCTAAAAGACAACTATATACTGATGATGATGACATCGTTTACAATTTTAAAAGATGTATTGGTTTTAACGGTATCAATTTAGCTGCTACAAAAGCAGATCTATTGGATAGAGGAATCATTATACAATTAGAAAGAATACCAAAAAAGAATAGAAGAAAGATTGAAGATATATGGAATGATTTTGAGATTCTACGACCTAAACTACTTGCATACATATTTGATATATTAGTAAAAGTTTTGCAGGTAAAGCAAAAAGGAGGAATTAAAATTCCTAATGGTCTCAATAAGATGGCTGATTTTGAAGAATATGGAGAGATTATTTCTCAGTGCTTGGGATATAAAGAAGGTGAATTTCTTAGAGTTTATCAAGATAATATTGGTGTCCAGATAGATGAAGCAATTCAAGCAAGTCCTCTTTCTATGACAGTAATTGAATTGATGGATAATAATAATGGAGATAGTGATATATTGATTGATACTGCAAGTGAATTATTACTTAAATTAAATGATATTGCTGAAACAAAATTAAAAATCGATATAAAAAAAATACATTCTTGGGCAAAGTCTCCTAATCAACTTAGCCGTAAATTAAATGAAGTTAAAACCAATTTGAGAGAAAAAGGTATTGTAATTGAAAGATACAAGGATGAAAAAGGCACCAGAAAAATAAAGATATGTAAAGTATCGTCCATATCGCCGTATCGTCAAGAACCTCAAATTCAAGCACAAAATCCTAACAAATCTTTGGACGATACTTTGGACGATATAAAAAAGGTATCGTCCATAGATAACGATGAAAATCAAGAACAAAATAATGGTTTTGGACGATTTGACGATATTGACGATATTTTACATGTGAAAGTTAAGGAACATCTAGCAAATGGAAAAACTTTGAAATGTCATTATAAAAGTTGTGAAGATAAGAATACCAATCGTTAGACCAATACAATAATCATTGCTTTAGTCTACATCCAAAACAACTATTGTATCCGGATCTATCTTTGATTAAAATGATGGAACTTGAAACAAAAGGAAATCCTTGGGAGTCATAATGAAAAAAATGATTTTAGAAAATTTCAGAGGTAAAACCCATGAGTTATTGTTATTGTCTTAGCATTTATCTAATAACGACCACACGGCAAAGCCTTCACGTGGCGTGGTTGAGAATTACTATTCCTTACTGGAAAGTAAGCAGATTTGCCAAACATAAATTAGAGGAGGTGAAAGAACTAAATTGTATAATTCAGTAGCACAAAATAATTTTGATGAAATAGATAAGATATTAAATATAGATAATGATTATGTTAGCATAGAACCAGGGAGTAGTAAAATACTGCAATTCAATCCAACTAAAAAAATAGAAGTAGTAGAAAAAATATACAAGGGAAAACCATTTACACAAATTCGATTTATAGTAATAGAACAAAATAGTGATAATAAAGAAAAATCGTTCAATGTTGGTAAAAAATCAGCACGATTGATGATAGCTAAACTCAAAGAGGGACATACATTGTTAAAAATAGAAAGAATAGGTTCAGGAACAGATACCTTGTATATGCCTACACCAGTATACGAAGATAAGGGTTAATAAGTTCTAACGCGTCCCTTTATTTTTTTACTTAATTTCTACATATAAAAGATCTTTACATAAAATTAAGAAAAGATATAAATGTGATAAATTTATTTAGCTGTTTATCAAATTTATTTTTTAGCATAATATTCTTTTTATTTATCCTATTTGTTTAAGATACATGAAATATTGCTTTGAATGCGGTGCTCAACTTGCAATAGAAAATTCAAAATACTGTCCAATGTGTGGAAGCGATTTATTAAATGAAGGCGGATCAGATAACAACAACAATCAAGCCAAGTCCATTAACATTGAGAACTCGAAGGGTGGCTAAGAGGATGGAATAAAAAGACTTTTTGTTACAATGATTGTATTATGATGCATTTTTAGATTGTTCCTATTCAAAATTGATTGATTTTATGTCAGTAGATATAGTAGCATTAGTATTAGTTTCATCTTCCCAAAAATCTTTTCCAGCCAGACTTCTTTTCTGTTTTTCCCAATTTTTCAAGAACTATATTCCTATTTTCATTAAATAGATCATTATTAGGATCTATCTCTAGAGCTTTATCATAACATTGAATTGCATCATCATGTTTGCCTAAATTAGAAAGAGCTAAACCTTTGTTACTCCATGTAGAAGCATTGTTAGGATCTATCTCTATAGCTTTATCATAGCATTGGATAGATTCATCACGTTTGCCTAATTTGTAAAGAGTAACGCCTTTGTAACTCCATGCATAAGCATTGTTAGGATCTATCTCTATAGCTTTATCAAAACATTGGATAGCTTCATTGTGTTTGAGTAAATCATCAAGAACAGCACCTTTGTTATACCATGCATCAGCATAGTTAGCATCTATCTCTATAGCTTTATCATAACATTGAATTGCATCATCATATTTGCGTAAATGATCAAGAGCTAAACCTTTGTTACTCCATGCATAAGCATTGTTAGGATCTATCTCTATAGCTTTATCAAAACATTGAATAGCTTCATTGTGTTTGAGTAAATCATCAAGAACAGCACCTTTGTAACTCCATGCATCAGCATTGTTAGGATCTATCTCTAGAGCTTTATCAAAACATTGGATAGCTTCATTGTGTTTGAGTAAATCATCAAGAACAGCACCTTTGTAACTCCATGCATAAGCATTGTTAGGATCTATCTCTATAGCTTTATCAAAACATTGGATAGCTTCATTGTGTTTGAGTAAATCACCAAGAACAGCACCTTTGTTA
>JAATVJ010000125.1 GCA_014523515.1 Nitrososphaerales archaeon TH1177
TCTAATGATGTACCTATTAATGCAATAAGAAATTGCACTTCTGCCAATCTTTCTCTTGGAATTACCTGTGTAGCTGCATCGATAGGATAAAGATTCAATAAAGAGGCGACTATTTGTTGAACCTCTAATGCTTTGTTGCCCATTAATGATCCTGTTCCCACAACTCCCAAGGTTTTACATATTAAAAAACGCTTTTTTCCTTCTTTTATCCTCTCTAAATGTTTTATCATTTCAATTGCCCATACAGCAAATTTCAATCCAAAAGGAATAATACTTGCGTGTTGACCATGAGTTCTTCCTACTGCAGGCTGATTTTTGTATTTTACGGATTTTTCAGATAAAATTCTAGCTAATTCTTTAATTTTTGGTTCAATAATTAAAAGAGCATCTCTTAATTGCATTGAAGTAGTTGTATCTATAATATCATTACTTGTTAAACCAAAATGTACCCAAGGTTTTGTATCAGGAGAACATTGTTCACTTAGAGCATTTACTACTGCAGCCATATCATGATCTGTTGTAGACTCTAATTCTTTCACTCTGGATAGAGTGATTTTTCCAGATTTGGCTTGAATATTGATCTCTTCAGAGGCATAAGGAGGAATTATTCCAATACTTGATTGAGCTAAGGCTGTTGCTGCTTCAAATTCAAGGATAAAGTCTAATCGTTTTTGCTCCTCGAAAATTTTTTTAATTTCTTTACTACCATATCTTCCAGAGTCTATTGGCAGAATAACCATTATAAGATATTGAATTTATGCACTGAAAATAATCTTTTCTATCTTTGACTAAAAAAAGATAATATAAAAAAATGTATATAGCTATATATCTTTTGAAATGCGGTCTAGAATAAGTTTTGCTTGTTTAAAATGTACTGCATCTATCATTTTACCATCAACTTTAAATGCACCACGTTTGTCACCTTGTTCTTGAATTTGTTTCAATGTTGCTATAACTTTTTTCGCCCATTCAATTTCATTTTGTGACGGTACAAACACCTTATGAACAGGTTCAATATGTTTAGGATGAATGATACTTTTACCACCATAACCAAGCCTTTTGGCAATTCCAGCATCTCTTTGAAGACCATCTATATCATCCACTTTCTGCCATATTGAATCCAGAGCTAAAATTCCTGCTGCTCGTGCATCCACGGGTATTTTTGCCCTAGCATAACTATATTCTATTCCTTCATTTACATAATCTAGTTTCATATCATATAAAAAATCAAAAACTCCAAAAATTATTGCGCACACTCTAGAACTAAATTTTGCAATATCATAACAATTTACTACTCCTTGAGATGATTCTATCGATGGAATTAATCTAATTGTTTTGTGTATATCCCTTTGTTTTTCTAGATTTTCAATCATTATAATAATTTTTTCTAGTTCAGTCTCAGAATTTACTTTTGGAATTACAATACCATCTAATTGATCACAAATCATCGACTCTAAATCTTGTTTATATAGTCCAGATTCGAATGAATTAATCCTAACAAAAAGTTGAGATGAAAAGTTGTCATCATTTTTAGTAATACCTTGATTAATTTTATTATTATTAGTATTATTATTATTATTTGTGTCCTTAAAATATATCTTATTAGTATAGGAATATAAAGTTTGGCTAATCAGATCCCTAGCTATTGATTTTTCTGAAATAGGTACTGAATCTTCAAGATCAAAACACAAAATATCAGGATAAATGGATTTTGATTTATCTAGAAATTTCTTATTATTTCCAGGTATGAATAATAGTGTTCGAAACATCGTTAAAATATCACAATTAAAAACAATAACAATAATGTAATAATAAAATAAAATATGAAAAAAATTTATAGTTCTTGGGGAGTAGTTAATATTTTACCGATTTGCTCAGCATTTGCCATCATAGTATGTCCTTTTGCCATTTCAGAGAATGGTAATTTGGTAGCAATAAGTGGTTTAATTTTTCCTTTTCCTGTCCAATAAATTACACTTTCTAGTCCTGATTTTGTACCTTGAGTGGAACCTAATAGATTGGTACCTTTAAAGAACAAATACCTAAGATCAATTGTTGAGTCATACCCTGTGGTTGCACCTGTTGCAACTAACGTTCCACCCATTTTTAATAATGACACTTCTTGGGGAAAAACTGATTTTCCTATATGTTCAAAAACAACATCTACACCTTGTTTATTTGTTAAATTTCTAACTTTTTTAGACCAATCAGCTTCTCTATGATTTACAACTTCATCAGCGCCTAGTTTTAAACAAGCGTCCATTTTTTCCTGATTACCGGCAGTTGCAATAACATCACAATTATACAATTTTGCAATTTGAATTCCTGCCATACCTACACCACTAGTTCCTCCCATTATGAGAACTGTTTGACCAGGTTTTATTTTTGCACGGTCAACTAACATGTGCCAAGCTGTCATTCCAACCATAGAAATTGCGGATGCATCTTCAAAGGAAACAGCATCAGGTAACTTTACAACATTAACTTCTGGTAAATGAGTATATTGTGAAAATCCACCCCATAATGGTCCTGTTTGAAATCCCCAAATACTTCTTTGATCACAATCGTATTCTCTTCCTGAAGTACACATGTCACAGATTCTGCAACTAAGATTTGAATGTGAAACCACTCTATCACTTGTCCTAAATCCTGTTACATCTTCTCCTACTTCAACAACAGTTCCTGCAACGTCACTGCCAGAAATATGAGGTAATGGAACTTTGACTGGGTCTCCCCAAATTGCCCATAAATCATTATAATTATAGGCTGCTTCCTCTACTTTTATCATAACTTCATTGGGCTTTAATTTTGGAGTATCAATATCTTCGATCTTAACTACTTGCATAGGATCTTTATTATATTCTCTAAAAACAGCTGCTTTCATGTTTTGAAATTGCAATATAGACTTAATATAGTTAACTTGAAATGTTGTAAAATTTAATTTGCATCACCTCTGGTTTTTCTATTAATATAGGAAAATTAATGATGGTGGAGATGATAAAGGTAAACGAGTAATTTTAATGAAAAGGATATTGCTAAATTTTTTGACTGTAGTTACCTTTCAAATTAAAATCTTTTAAAAAAGATTTCCAGTTTTGCAGTATTATAGATAATTCTATCAGGTCTTCTTTAGTATCAATGTCAAACATAAGATTGTCTAAATCTAATGATTCTATTGGAATATGGAGTTTTTGTGCCTCTTTTAAATGATTGATATAACTATTATCATCATAAAAAGTCCTGATCACATTTGGTGGTTTTCTAAACAATATATTTGTACCATCAAATCGTTTTGATGGGCATATAATAATACATTTATGGTATTTCTCTGAAATATTACAAATTTGATCTATTTCATTGGCCGAAATAAAAGGAAGATCGTGTGGAATTACGATATTAGCATCTATATCATTATTAATACAATAACGATCGGCTAGTATAACGGCATTATTAATACCATCATCGGAATCTTTAATAAATTTTAAACTATTTTCAAAAGAGAATTTTTCAATAGTTTTATCGCTTGATACTACAATAATTTCAGTAATCAATCGAGATTCTTTTAATGTTTTGATTGTAGTATTTAAAAGAAAAAATGCAAGGTTTTTTCGTTGTTGCAATGTCAAAATAGTTGATAATCGCGATTTGGCAAAATGAAGATTTTTCATAGGAATAATAGCAGCTATTTTCTTCTTATTCATCATCTTCTTCATCATCTTCTCCTCAGCATCATCATCATCATCAACAACAATTCATTACCTTTAAGATGAATTTTGCCAATCTTTTTTCTTCTTTTGCATTATTCATCAAAATATTAGTTTCAAAAGTAGAAATACCCATTTTAACTATTTCATTAGAAAAATTTGCATCTGTATGATCTATAACCATTTTTGAAATGAACTGTGAATAAAATTTTGCGATACCATAGCAAGAAGATTCTATTCCCTTAGCTTTAAGGTATTTACGAGCTGGCCCGCTTATAGCTTTTTTTCCTATAATGGGAGATATTGCAATAACCTTATCCCTTTGCTTTATTAATTCCTTTTTAATTTGAGTTAGTGAAAGAATTGGTCCTATACTGGAGACTGGGTTTGCTGGAGCAAGAATAATAATATCAGATGACCTAAGAATTCTTAATGCATCTTTATTGCATTTTACTTGTTCGCTATTTTTATAATAAATATCCAATACTTTTGGTTTTGCTTTATTTTTTACCCAAAATTCTTGGATATTCATATCTCCTTTATTTGTAACTATTCTTGTTTCGATATGCACGTTTGAAGCCGGGATTATGCTGTTTTGAATGTTGTATTGGTGAAATGCAATCCATCTTACTATTTCTGACAACGAGAAACCTTTTGAAAGCATTTTTGTTCTTATAATATGAGTAACAAGATCTTTATCGCCAATTTGAAACCATGATTCTTCTCCTAATACCTTTAGAACGTTAAGATAGTAAAAAGTGTCATTTTTAATTCCCCAGCCACGATTTTTATCTAGTATTCCTGCTAATCCATAAATACATGTATCAATATCTGGACAAACATACAAACCATTAAACCAAAAATTATCGCCAATATTTGAGATAATTGATAAATTAGAATTACAACTAGCTAGTCCGCGAATAATTTTTATCGAGCCGGTCCCTCCTGCTAGAATTGTTATCAAATAATAATTTTAATAAAAACTGATAATCTAAAATTTTCGGTTGTTATTATATAATATATAAGAGTAATTTTATAATTTCTATTTTTAAAGTACAAGAAATATAACAATAAGGTTATATTCGACAAAATCGGAGATTTATTGTGATCAGAAGGGTCTTCTTGTGCTATTGGATAATAGGCTTAATTTTGATTCCTACTGCTATTTCTCAATCATTTGCTTCACAAATGGAAGTTTTTCTTGTTCCTGAAAGTGATCAGGCCGATCCCGTTTTTACTAGCATTAGGTTTATCAATCTTGGATATGAACCTGGAAGTGAGCTATCAAAGATTTTAAATGGTACAAATGAACGACTAGATTTTACACTAAATTCCACCAGTCAAGGCATGGATGAAATACAAAAAGCTATTAACGAAGCTTTTTTAACAGAGAAAAAAAGTCCTATACAACTCTCTGACTCTAAATTAGACTATGCTGCTCAGATTAGAGGATTTGAAGATAGGGCCCAAATCTCATACAAGATAAAATTTGCACCGCATATGTCAAACTTTGTACTTCCTACTAATGATACTGCGCGAGCAATTGATCTCGATTGGAGAAGTGTTGTTATAAAAGACCCATTAACTGTGAATGTACCTGAGTATGGAGAGTTTGATATTAATTTCCCTATTGGACCAATCCAAGTTCTCTTTCCAGAAGCAGCTCAAAAACTTGAATCTGTAAATGAAACTAGGCAAATCTTAAACACTCCTCTGTTAGATTTTGAAGAAATAGGTTTACCTATGGACAGATGGCATTTCCTCTTTGATCCAACTGGTAGTCAGGCTTCTGCAGCAGGTTCAGGATATGCAGAGGAAGGTGGATCCAAAGTCGTATCAGTTTTTTCACTTGGAGAAAGTAGTTTTAGAGAAGGAACACATTCAGCAAAAGTAGGATCAGCATCTGCAAACATAGATGGTTCAGAAGTTACCATCGGAACATCTAATCCACCTCCTAGTGGACAGATACAAATAGGTGGTTTTGCACAAGTAAGAAACATCAATAATGCTGAAATTGCTATTGTTAGTCCAGAAGGACCATCAGGAACTGCTACTGCAACCGGTGGATTTCCAATTCAAGTACTTTTAATTTTAGGAGGAATGATGGGTGCTGTTGCTGTTCTTGTTTTGGTAAAGGCTAGAAAACCTTCTTAGCTATTTTTTTTAAACAATCAACAAAAAATAACAACAATAAAACCTCTTTTACCTTATTAGCGTTATTTTCTTTTCAAAAATATATTTGAAATAGATTTTTTATATTTTATTTTACTACTTAATAATCTACTTTTTTATTTGATTAAGGCTCATAGTAACGAATATTCTCTTTCTATCAAGTTACTTTGAATGCATACAAAAGGGACCAATCCAATCCAATCCAATCCAAACCCAGTATAAAATTAAGACCAACTTCTATTATTTTTGATTTTGGTACATCATATCTATCGTTTCCGTGGGCAAATATTATAATTGTATCTTTTATTTCTTTCATTACATGTCCAACATGATCTTCGTTTTCTAACCTTACACCTTTATTAAATAATGATTTATAATATTTTTACCTTCATATGTTGCTAAAGCAATATTTCAATTAGCTTTTATTGGATGAATAATATTTTTTCATTAGGCAGATTTAAGTTTCTATTTTTTTTATATTTTTGTTCTATTTGTACTGAATTTAATCGCACAAGGATATTTTTGCTAACAGATTATATTTCAGAAAGAGGAATATCATATCCATTATTTCCCACTCCAAAAACAACTATGTGGTCATAGGTTTCTTGTATAATATGGCCAACATAAGGATGTTCTAATGATAATACATTTCTAGTAAAATATTTCTTGCTGTCATTATTTTTGATTTATAAATTAACATAATTATCTTCTTTACAAATTCCTTAAAATGATAAAAATTAGATGAAATTTCAGATCTTTTGTTGAAAGTAATTAATAATAATAATAGATATTACTGAGATTACTACTATTAGAGTAATATAGATATCTGATGCGTTATTAATATAAATGAAATTGGTAGAAGAAAAAGAAAAGGAAGAAGAAGAAGGAATTATCTTTAATTATTCAATATTTGATGAAACTGAAGAAATATTTTCATCATTAGCTAATTCTCAAAGATTAGCTATATTATACATCATATCGAATAATAATAAAAAAACATTATCATCAATAGCAAAGGAATTAAAAATTACTACCCAAGAAACACATAGAAATTTAAACAAATTGATGAATTCCAATATAATTGAAAAAGATTTCAAAGGATATTTTTCATTAACTGTATTTGGAGATATGATCATAAAGAATATATCTGCAATTAATTTTCTGTCAAAGCATAAAAGGTTCTTTTCTGAA
>JAATVJ010000126.1 GCA_014523515.1 Nitrososphaerales archaeon TH1177
TACTATTAACTATATATTTTTCATTTCATTATATAGAAAATTGCTTTTATCTATAGAAGTGTATCTTATAAATAAAATTAACTCCACGAGTTGAGCGCCGGGAGTGGGACTCGAACCTTCGTCCATCAAATGTGGGTTCTACTTTCTAGTATTAAATTATTTCAAATTTTTTTTAATTTTATCCATCTGATAAATTTGAAATGATTAACACAGATTTTATATTTGCTATCAACTGTCTTTTTTTATTCTTTTGGTAAGTATATTATCTATAATATAATATATAATAATTTGATGAGATAGATAGATGCTAGACAATGATTTTACTCATTATCAACATCTATACACAAATATTTGAGATTTTCATCCCTCCTGAATGTGTATACATTTATGTCCTTTAAAATATAAAACACTTTGAGACAAATTATTTAATTGTCATAGCCCTCTAATGATAAACTCAACAATAGAGGAGACTATGATGATATGTGTAGTTTCTATCTATCTATCGGTCTTTCTTTTGATCTATGAACTGAACAACCAAGTTATAATGGGTAGAGTAAACTGTTAAACATGTTATATAATACTTAAAGACATTTCTAAATCATTTTTTTTCCATGTGCAATATTTTTTATTTCATTTGTAATTTCAATCAAAGCCTGAGGAACATCTTTAGATTTGCTAGTCCACACAGTTGTATGTATGTCATTGCCTTGTGTAACTGTAAGCGAAGAAGAAAGTGCAGTATTATCTTCATCTTCCTTTTCAGTAACATAAGTAGATTCTGCATTAAAAAAATTATTTTTCCTAATTGTATCTATTAAAGTAATTTTTTCTGAATCTTCTAAAGGTTTTTGAGTTATATTGGTACCACTAATATCTGTTGATACTTTAAGGTTGTTAGATTCTGAATCAAAAGAAATAACTAGATAATTGTTTGCCAATCCTTCAGATTCTACATATTTGAAACTAAATGGCTCTGAAGTGTTTCTTGAATTTTCATTAATACTAGTATTAGTAGACATTATTTTTTTCTCAACAGTATAAGATTCACATATTATATAAAAATTCGAATCAATATTGTCAAAATACTTTTTGTATATTAATTAGATATAATATGAATTCAAAATGAGGATATTAATTCAACCTCAACAATATATTTTTCTTTGATTATTGATTTTGCAATATTAAATTCTATCAATAAAAATTAAATAATTTACCAAACAAATTTAATTACTTGCTTAAATTTTTTAATCCTTCTCCAATATTTCCAACTAGATCTTTTGCTCCTTCAGTAATGTTGGCTCCAAGGTCAGTAACATTTTTTTTAATTGGAACTGCTTCCCCTGTCTCATTCGCAGCAGATTGACTAGTATCCTGTATTGGTAAATTAGGTCATTCACTTTGCATTATACACTATGAATAGTATTAATGAAACAATAATTTGTAAAAGCCATAGCCCTAAGGAATATATCTCATAACAATAGACGACCTTGGCATTTTCTAATTCTTTGGACTACCCTTCGGTTAAAAGGATACAAAAATATGTTAAGCATACTATATAATACTTTTTTGAAGATAATTTAATTAATTGTCATAGCCTGAACAAGGTGAACGGCGTATGATCAGAAGATAACTAGTTCAGACTATGACTCTTCACTTGTTTGTTTGCCTAAATTCTTTTTTTGAAGGTAAAATCTTAGTGAAAAATGATTTATTTATTAATTTCTTAATCTCATTATTTATTTTGAATACTTGTATTGGTTCTTACAATAAATAAATTAATATCACTAGAGTAATAGATTTATCAAATTATAATTTTATAAAATAGATTTGATTTTTAACCATATTTTACAATAGATAGATATTCTTAAAATGAATGAAATGAAAGAAGATAATGTTATAGCGAACTTGTCAGATAAACTAATTATGATATCTGAAAGATTATAGATACAATCAAAAAAAGGTCAAATAACAATAATAAAAAAACTATTAATTAATATAAAATTAATTACTTAATATATAAAAAATATGTCCACAAATAATGATGAAGAGAATAACATATTTTTTATACTTTTACTAAAAATATACTGAATTCACACAAATCTATAAGATGGGTTGGTATTACAGATCAAAACGGTATTATTATAAATGAACAATACAGAGAAAGACTAAAACCACTCCTTACTAAAGAAGAGAACCAGGAATCTGCAATAAATACAATAATTAGACAGAAAACAAGAACTAGATTTGAACCAAAAATAGGAAAATTAACCTATGCATTAGGAAGATATGAGAACGTGAGTAGGTCTATAATTCCAATCAATGAAAATTATTATTTACTTTTAAATGTAGATTTCGAGGAAAACAATTTTGATAAAATAATAATGGAAAAAATTATCCCTTTAATTGAGAAAGAAAAAGAAAGAGAATGATATTTGTTATTTTAATTCAGCAATTTAATGCTAAACTTTCTTTTTTTATAGAATCCCTCGTTATTTTTCTTCGTAGAAACTGCAATAAGAAAATTATTGCGATAATAGTATAGTCACTCTACATTAAAAGAATTGTATAAAAGTTAAAATATTTCAATAATGTTTATGCATTTAAGACATGAAAGTAATTCTGCTTTCTTGTATGATAAGTATAGTAATACTATTAGCGATCGTTGTTCCTTCGCTGTTTGAGAAATCAGTATTTGCGCAGAATACAACGACAACTACTACAACAACGATGATAGGATCAAAAATCTCATACTATATATTTCCAGCAGAGATAGAGGGAATTGAAGAAGAAATTTTAAAGGTATACCCCATAATTTGGAACAGAAATTAGATAGTTATTGTTATAATATCATGCTTGATTCATGTGTGAGATTAGTCCTGTTAGACTGATTGGAAGTGTGACAAAAAGTAGGGTATATTTTTGTCATGCAAGATGGAAAGGAAGAAGACGAAGATGTATAAAATGTAACTATAGGATGTTATATTATTTTAAGAAAGATCAACGATATGGATGTAAACATTGTAGGTACAAATTTAATGATTTTACTGGTACATATATATAGGAGAATTTAATTATTCTCCAGACATAATATCTCATCTTGTTTATCTTTTTACATTAGGTGTACCTGCATACAGAATCAGATTTTATGTACCTATCAGTCTAAAAACAATAGAAAGA
>JAATVJ010000127.1 GCA_014523515.1 Nitrososphaerales archaeon TH1177
AATCCATTTATATGAAGGAAATTTCAAAAGTAACGATTTTTTTTTGGCCAGTTCAAAATTTTTGAATTCAAATCCAGGAATAACAGTACAACCTACTAAAGTAAAGGATGATTTATCATTTACTTCTGCAGCGAACCAATTCCCTTCATTTATTACTAGCTGCAATTTTTCATCTTTGTCTAAATAATTACCTAGTGTTAGAATCTTCAATTTCGAATTTTTTTCATTTATAATATAAATAGTTAAACTACTTCCAATAAAAAAGTGCCATATCTCATCGCCACCATGGATTTTATGGAATGCCGAAAAATCATTACCATCTAATAAATAGAATATACAAGTTGCTAGATTTCTATTTCCATGTTCTTTATATTTTTTTTTGGAAGTATAAATCTGTTTATAGTATCCACCTTCGATATGTCTTTCTAACCCTAACCTTTCAATCCAATATTGTGAATTATTATTCATATATATTTCAAAAAAAATACAAGTATATCTAAATAATTAATTTTGGTTTTTTTACGTTATATTACAAGTGCTTCTTTTATTTTGCTAGATACCTTCTTAACTATTTTTTTTCTATAAATCAAGTACAAAGATGACGCAAAAGAAGATTGAAATTTTTTGAAATTATTTTACATTGATAAAGTAAATCTAAATATATAAAAAAACTATATTTTAAAAGTTAATTAACTTTGCAACATTTTAGATGTAAATCTTCCAATTAAATATGCTAATTCATTTTCTATGTTCATTATTAGGTTACATTCCTTTTTAACTTTTAATCCATCGTTATATATTCGAATTTTTGCTTTTTTTTTCAATGATTTATTATCGGTCTTATCCTATTTTATTGAGTGCTATTTTAGCTTCAATAATTGTTTTGGGAAATTTAGGCCAGGTATTTGATTCTGTTTATGCACAATATCAAGAAAAATCTGGATATCCAACTTATCCATATCCTGTTCTTCATAAAATTGACATGTCTGTGCATAAAATTGAAAAACCTGGCGGAGGGGGAGATCTATATGGATACAAAGTAGATCTACATCAACTTTTTGACCCCAAAACTAATGAATTTCTAAATGACATAACAGAAAGATATTCCGACGAAGCTACTATTCCAGGACCTACTTTACTAATTAAAGAAGGTGACTCTGTTGAAGTAACTTTCACCAATCCAACGGATACAGGAGCACCAGGTATGGTTTCAATACATATTCATGGTATTCATTATTCAGTTGCAAGTGATGGAACTTTAGAAGTTCTAAATGGATATGGTGACGAAGGTGTTCAGCCTGGAGAGTCAATTAGATATCATTGGACAGCAGGTCCAGGAACAGCAGGTTCATGGCCATATCATGATCATACTCTAGGTCTCAGTTTAGGTCATAGTGAAGCACCTGGAACATATATGAATGGAGCAGAAACCATTGGATTATTTGGAACCATTATAATTGATAATCACAGTGGAAAAACAGTTGCATTAATTGATGACACACCTACCAAAATTGATATAGAAGATATTTCAAAGGATGTTGCTTGTTATTTAACAGATGATGCTTTTTGGTGTAATGAAATAGATTATAAAAATTATGCTAAGCGAACAGCATTATGGGAAAATCCGAATATTGGTTTGAAGGACGGTGAATTAATAAGATTTAATCTAATTGCTTTGGGAAATGATTTTCACAAGTTCATCTTGACTGGCTACAAATGGTTAGAACCTGGTACAAACAAAATAGTTAGCGAAAAGAGATTTGGTCCGTTGGAAAATCATGTATTTACAATTCAAGGCAAAAATGGATATGCTGAATATCGTGATGTTATTACTTCTCATCTATTATCTGGTATGAAGGGAGGTTTTGTCGTCGATGATTTTGGACAAAGCATTCCGGGTAAACACCCATAACCTAACTTAATGGAGGTCATGAAAATGAATAAATTATTTAAAAATATAATCATGGGGATTTTTGCCGTAATTTTATTAACTTCCACTTTAACATTGGGAGTGCAAAACGGTATCAATACTCCAAATATTGAAAAAAACAATGATAATAACGAAAATAATCTTAAAGGAAGTCAACATCCAATTGTACAAATAGCAGAGGCAGTTAAAGAAATTCCTAATGAAGGAAATTATAAAGGATATATTCAGGAAAAGAATTATGCTAAAGAAAAAGAACTAGAACGAGAACAACAACAAAAAATACAATATAATTCTCTTGAAACAACATCAGAATATGGAAAAGTAAATGAAGTAACGATCAAGGCAGAAAAGTTACCAAACGGTCAATATGCATATAGAATGTTAGAACATATCCTCATAGATGGTCAATCTCAGGAGGACCTTACAAAGCGATATCCAACTATTCCGACTATTCCTGGGCCATCAATTGAAATTAATCAAAATGATTTGCTAATTCTTCATTCAATAGATGAAAATGAAGAGCAAAAAACTCAAAGAATAGAACCTAAAGAAATAGGATCATTTGAGTATTTTGGAGATAGATTTAGGACACTCGGATTGTTTGGTGCAATAATAGTAAACCCAATAGATAAAGTTCCAGCTCAACTTGATGGTAAGGTAGTAAGCGTCGATGTAAATACCTTAGACAAACAATATGTATTATTTATGGTAGGATCAACTTTCTGGGGACAAGAGATAGATCAAAATCATAATCAAAGACCATTGTGGACAAATCCAAAACTTGGTGCCGATCTTAATCAATTGGTACGTTTCCATATACTTGGCGCAGCTCATCAACATACATTCCATCTCCATGCACATAGATGGCTCGATCCAGGAACAACAGATATTATTGATACAAAATTGATTCAGCCAAAGTCATCACATTGGTTTATAGTAGAAGCAGGGGATAGAGTAGGTCCAGGAGATTGGCAATACCATTGTCATGTATTTGCTCATATGGAAGCAGGCATGATGGGGACATTTTCTGTTGGAAAGGTAGGCAGTAATACTGAAAGTATTGCAGGTCCAGGACCTAGTGTAACAGGAGGACCAACAGAACAACAAGAACAAGGTAACTTTATTACATTTGATATTAGTGATGAACCCGGTCAATGGTTTAGAAATGTAGGTGGTCCAGTGAGGGTGAATGGTCAAGAAGTTGATTATGCAACAAGTTCTCTAGGAATTGTAAAACCTGGAGGAACAGCCCATTTTATAATGTCAAGTACTAACACTGTACATACAATATCGAGCCTACTTTGGCCTTCAGGGGCTCCCAATATGCCATTTGATCAAATGACTGCATATCGAGGAGGCGCAATGGTACAACTAGAAAAACCTGGCTTGTACGTCTTTACATGTAAAATACATCCGTATATGCTTGGAGGTATGATTGTAGACGATCCCTCAACTAATGGATATGATATAGGAGAGAAACTTAGTTTAAGTGCTGGCGGAGAATTGGATCCTATTAATGAAATAGGTGAAATTAATCAAGATGCAATAGGTACCGCCTTGGCACTTTTGAGGACGTTCTTTGTGGCAAATAATCCTTCTAATTGGATAGACTATAACATACCAACATGGAATCCAAAATTCCCAAGTATTCCTATTAACTTTGGAGGTATAGAAGACAATCTTCAAGATTTACTCTTATTAGATACTGTTGGTGGAGGTGAAGATTCTATTGACTTAAATGAACTTCGATATACAGAACTACAAATTCCGGAAGAAGCAGGAGTCGGTGAAGTATGGATTGATACCCAATTTGAAAAAACAGCTCAAAAAGGAAAACCAGGAACTGCTACTAGAGTCAATGTAGAGAATTGGAATGTAGAAAGAAAAGTATCCCTCCCTGATATTAATATGAACAATCCGCATAACATATGGAGTGATCGTGAACAAGAAATAATCTATCAAACACAATGGTTCGACAACATGCTTACTGCCTTTGATAGAGAGACAGGTCAATTACTCGATAATATACGTGTAGGCGATGCGCCCTCTCATGTAATGACAAATCCAGCAAACGATTTGTTATATGTGACTTTAAGTGGAGAACAAGGGATAGCAGAACTGAAATTCAACAAAGAGAATAGTAAATTTGAAATGCTAAGAATAATACCTCTACAAGACGCAGCACAATATCCAACACATCCTGATGCTCACTGGATCTCCTCTGACGGAAGCAAGATGATAACACCAAATCATTTCACGGATGATGTCACTATTTATGACTACAATGATTATTCTATTGATTCACTAGAAGGCGAAGCTATTGATTCCCTAGAAGGCGAAGACGAAGTAGGAAAAATTCAATCTAGAACTTATACAGCGAAAATGCCTATTGCTACAGGTATGATGCCCGACGGAAAGACTGCTTATGTTACTAATTTTCTATCAAGTTCAATATCTGTAGTCAACATGGATTCAGGGAAAGTTATAGATGAAATAGATTTAGCAGATTATGGACATGCTTTACCAATTCAGACTCCAGTCAGTCCAAATGGCGAATATATGGTAACTGCTAACACTTTAACTGGAAGTATTGCAATTACGGATACAGTAGATAAAAATGGTAAAATGATTAATAAAATAGTCACAAGTCTTGAATGCGATCCGGGATGTCATGGAGTCACCTTTGGAGCAAAGAAAGATGGTGGATATTATGCATATGTATCAAGCAAATTCTCCAATAGACTGATTGTAGTCGACGTAGACCCTAATAATGATGGAGATCCTATAGATGCTAGAATTGCGGGAAGTGTAATATTATCCGGTGACTATGGAAATCTTAATGAACCATTGTTTGAAACAGATGACGAAATAACTCAGTATGAGGGTATGGGAGGTCAAGGAGTATATGCAATTCCCAATGTATATCCAGGCTGGGTATCCAATTTGGATTTATCTTGGGATTTAACTCCAGAACAAAGAGATCCATTAAAAGCATTTGATAATGATCAAGAACAGCTCGAGCAACAAGAAATACAGCAACAAGAAATACAGCAACAAGAAATACAGCAACAAGAACTAGAGCAACAAGAAATACAGCAACAAGAACTAGAGCAACAAGAAATACAGCAACAAGAACTAGAGCAATTGGAGCAATACCAATATCAACAACAACTAGAATCAGTTCAACCAATGCAATCAAGCAATAATGATGTAGCAACCGCTACCGACAATGGGGATAACATGCCGACAATACAACAACAACAAAAAGAAACTACAACCTCGCCGAGTATAGAAGAAAGAATAGCCCAAATACAACAACAATCAATCAATCAAGCAATAGCTCCAAAACCGATAGAGGAAAATGTAGACCCATATTTGGAGCAAGCAGGTAATATTATTTCAATGCTGCCAATTCCCTATCCATAATTTTTTTCTTATTAAAAAAAGATTTTGATATGTAATCTCCGCAATAAATCAATTTGTCATTTTTAAATTTAAATATCAATCACTATGAGAAACCTGCTTAGACTGTAAAATTTTATATGAGAATAGTATATATATTTTTATAATTTGATAAAAAAATTCTAATATCACTCAAACTTTCAAGTTGTATAATTTTTGTCTTTTCTAGATTCAAATATTATTTATTTCTTGATATTATAAAATATCTTATCCTACAAGCAAAGATGAATATATATATTCTTATTTTGAGCATTCATAACTCAGCAATGGCAGAGAAATACATCGCTCTTTGAAATGAAAAAAACGATGAAGTTCATCTTAGCTTATTAAACTATTTTATTTCTCAATGAAAAGTTACTTGTAAGAACGATGTTTTTTTCGAATTTTATTCTATTATACTATTACAATATTATGTAATTGTCTTATTGTCACTTCCTTTTAGTTTCTTTCTTTCTTTCTTTCTATTTTATTTAATATCATAAAATAATCGATAAAAGATTTAGATATAATTTACTACTACCCAGATACGTATAATTTACCTTTTTCCTAAAATTATTTGTACATTTTGAACCATTTTAAATATTTGTTATTCAAAACCATTTTAATTCAGAGATCTACTTTAGAAATTTCAGAAGAATAAATAAATGTATTATTTTATGCTTTTACTTTCTTCTCTATGTTTTTATTATTATTATTTTTATATGACACATCAGTAGCAGAAACAGTAGTATTATTAGATTGTGAAAATACTTGAATTCTTGAATTACCTGTAT
>JAATVJ010000128.1 GCA_014523515.1 Nitrososphaerales archaeon TH1177
AAAGTACAGGCTTGAGGATACCACGTACCGCCATCTGTATAAACTGTATGCCTACCATATTTGTCAATTAAAGAATGAATAAAGTTCTCTGCTACAAACATGTTTCTTTCTTCAGAGATGTAGATTCCAAGCACAGATTTATGAACTGGTTCTATACAAATCCATAACCAGAAATGCTTATTGCCAATCTGAATGATAGTTTCATCTATGATGAATGCAGATATTCTTTTACGTTTGTATATCTGACATGAACCAAACCTTTGTATCCAATTCCATATAGCAACATGACTTCTTTTTTGACCCTTAAAAGGTTCCAATGCATTGGATGTATTTCTTAAACTCAGACCAAGAAAGTACAAATACAAAGAGTACATAACAATAAAGGTGAGTGTTCTATTTCTTTCAAATAATCTAACGGTCATTAGATTAGAAATAGGACATTCACAGCTAAATCTATTTCCTTAAATTAACAGGTCCGATTTTATAGCTAAAACATAATAAAAGATTTTTATAATTTTTTCCTACAAATTTGATGATGATTGTATGCAATGCATTTCTTTCAAAAAAATAAATTGTTATAAATAAAATATAAATGAATATTAACAATTATTATCATAAAAAGTTAAAGTAAGTTCTCAATCATTTGTAAATTTACACTATTTTTTATAATCGGAAAAGAATAGGGAGAAAAGACAAATGTTAATAAAAAAGCGAGTATCCCAATCACAAGTATAAACATTATAACATAAAAAACTAATTTATCATAGTCATAAATTAATATCATAAATATATATATTATTAAATGAAAATTTTAAATTTACTATAAAAAAATTAGTGTATCTATATATCAATAGAGAATACTCTTATATATCATTTGATTATCAAATTGGGTTTAATATCAATTATTAAATATTATTTGAACTATCTGATTTTTATTACAAAGATATTGCTAAAAATAATTGATAAATTAATAAATAACAACAAAATAACAAAAACAATATTATAATTAATCAAAAAAAGTACAGCAAGATACATCACCATCAAACGATTTTCGGGTATGTTTTATGACTGCATCAAGAAAAAATTATACAGCGTTAGCAGAGATCCATCCAGATTTCTTGTTATCAAAGAATTTTGATAAATGTATAATTCTCTTTATCTTAGTTTCTTTTGTAGATTCTTTAATATTAATCTCATTTTGTTCAGCAACAATATAATTACAAATTATTTCAACATTAATTGGATTCTCTAATAATAATAATTTATTTAACATTTTTGAAATATATGGTTTTTGATATCTAGTTATAGTATCAATTTTTCTTTTTAATTCCTCTATGTTATTATTTTCAATACTATTATTACTACGTTCAACATTTCTAAAATCTTTTTGTAATAATTGTGGTTGTTGTTGTGTATTTTTGTTTACTGCTTCTACTGTTTTGATATAACTAAGAGATTTTTTACTTCACATATTTAGCCTTATATAAATGAAAAGATTGGTTTATGAAATAAAAGGTTTCTGTATAAACCCGTGAATAGAATGGAGGGGATGGGATTTGAACCTATTACCGCTGTTCATGGAATTATACTTCTTTATCGTTTTATTTTTCTAAAGTAATCACGTTATACAAACTAACGAGTTGACATAATTTTCAAGACAAAGGAAGATCCAGTAACAATTTGAAAGAAAATATATGCTTCAGTTGGTAAAGTAATAGATGACAAATAAGGGAAAAACAATTTTGTATATAGCAATATCCTTAGACGGATATGTAGCTGGACCTAATGATGAGATCGAATGGTTAAATCGATACAGTAATGTTGATTTTGGATTAAAAGAATTTTTGAGTAGGGTTGGTGCAATAATTATGGGTCGGAGTTCTTATGATTTAGGAGTTGAACTGAAATGGTTTAGTCAATTTAATTATGGGGTCCCAATATTCGTAGTTTCTCATGAACAACCGGTATTGATAAACAAAGATGCAGAGTTTATTTTTGTAACTAACGGTATAGAGACAGCTCATAGACAGGCAAAATCAAAAGCTGGAGATAAAAATGTATGGATATTTGGTGGTGCAAATATTGCACAACAGTACTTAAAATCAGGTTTAATTGATGAAATAAGCATTGGCATTACTCCAACTCTTTTAGGCAGTGGAAAACGATTATTTGACAATATTGGTAAGCATATTGAGCTTGCCTTGATAAAGACTAAACGATATGAAGGAGATCTCGTGGAACTTAATTATAGAATAAAGCTATGACTTGTAACAATAAAAAATTTTGTAATTTAATATTAGAATAAAGGAAAAAAATGGAGGTTGTAGATACACTACTGTTTTCTATTCTTGGATTATTTGGAATATTTATCCCTTTACAGAAGACAATAATTCTTTAAAGTTTTCAAATTGTTGTTTTATCATTATTTCTTAACTATTGATAATTCTTTATTTTCTTGTTGAATATCTTTCTTTTATTGTAAAAATCATGACAGGAGTGTTTTATCATTAGCCATATATCATCACTATATTTCATCACTATATTTACACTTTGGATAGGATAAGCAAACAAAAGTATCAGAGTCCGTGGATTAGAGGTCATCACTACTACGATTTACCGTGATCCCATGTAGCATAGAAGTGTGGACTTATCTCAATTATAACCGATTCTCCTCTCTGTATAGAATTCATAAGGAACTTTGCCATGTTATTATCAAGACTTCCAGTATACTTGATCATTATCTTTTCTGCTATTGGTACATTTTTGCTAATTTCTTCAGAAATAATGGCTGTGCCTTTACCTCTGACTCCTTTATATGGCGGATTGGCATCATCTATACAAAAATAAATATTATTTCTATTCCTGATATTTCTAACTTTTTTAGAGCCCTTGCCTGTTTCAAAGTAGATCCTGTCATTATCAAAATAGTACCAGACAGGATGCACATTAGGATCTTCTTTCTCATCTATTGTTCCTAATCTAGCAAACAACTTACTATTTGAAAGAAAATCTCTTACCTCATCTTCAGTCATTGATGATCCAAGACCAGGTTCACTTGCATTAAGAATTTTCATAGGATTTTCATTAATAGTTATACTAGATTGCAACTATTTGAAAGCTTGTGCATAATCCTTGGCGAACTGAGAGAAGGATATTGGCTTCTTTCCTGTTATTTCTTCAACTGTAGAAGATACTTGGGAATGGAATTATCACTTGTATATTAGATAATTGCAATAGGGTTTAAGGTCTCAATCTTGGGGTATAATAATCCATACTCGCTGCGAGATTTGAGTTGTCAGGTGCATTCGATTGACGGCTTAGATCATCCGAATCCTGGCGTAGGAATTGTGCCTTATCTTTATAGATGAAGAACCAGATGATTTGACTCTTGTTGGCACTTGCCTTACTTCAAATCTTCCAAAGCTTAGGATCCATATTGCTAATTCTAGATATAAAATGAAGGACATTCAAGGGATAATTTTGGCACACGTACTTTCTGACCATATTCTAGCCGCTAACGGGAATTTTTCAAAGATGCATTCCTGGCTAGCAATGATTAATAGACCGATGTGATCGAGTTCATGGAAAGTGTGACAAAATGAGAAGCGAGAACCTTGTCATGAATAAGATCCTCGATGCCTACAAACCAATGTGG
>JAATVJ010000129.1 GCA_014523515.1 Nitrososphaerales archaeon TH1177
AATAATTGTTATATCTCAAGATTATCAAATTAAAAACTGAATTTAATAATATATTAATTATAATAGGGTATAAACTAGAGGTAAAAATACCCTTTATCTTTATTGCCTGGAATAAATAATAATTTTAAAATAAGTTTTCTAGCAATAAAAGCTAAATATATGTTAGTAGAACCCTACTACATGGACGATTCTCTACTCCAGCTAGCTAGATGTATTTGGAGATGAATTCAATTAGTAGTATTTTTAGTGTGTGTTTATAATAAACAATAATAAGATAAAGGGGATGCTAACATTCAATCCTATTATGGATTAGATTATCCTATTTCTTAAAAGTACTAAATTTTTTTCTGATATTTTAAGTCATTTTAATATATTATTTCTTTATATACAGGAAAAACATAAAATTCTCTCTGATTATGTTAGGAGAATTATTATATGAAAGAAAAGGTAAACATACAGGTTCTAGAATCTTAAATGCAGATGAATATAAAGTAGAACATTCAATAACAGAAGAAGGAAAGTTCAAAGATATTGAGATTACGGAAATAGGAACATTTTGGACAATTCATACTGGTAAAAAAGTAACTTATGTTGAAGGACAGGGAATAATAACTACCAAAGATGGTGAAGATACTGCAACATTTCGAGGATATGGAATATGAACTTCTAAAGGACAGGTCAGCGTTAGTTTTCGTGGGTCTGTATTTTATAAATCATCATCTTCAACAAATGGAAAACTCTTTTCTAAATAACAAGATTGGCGTTTTTGAAACTGAAGTAGACGAATCTGGACATTCTATTGAAAAACATTGGGAATGGAAATAAAATAGAATAGATTGAGAAATAATAATTATGATGTAAAATACAACTTTTGTAATTGTCTAACATTTTTTTATTTTTTTATTATAATGACAGAAAATTATTTTTGTGATTTAAATAAACATCAAAATATATAATTAGAATTTCAAAAATAACGATTAAATATTATTTTCTTTATTACTATAACATTAGACTCTTATTTTAGCACCGATATAGGTATTAATTTCCATAGGTTTGTTATATATTCTGGTTTGTATACATGTTTTATAAATACAATAAGCATCGAAAATAGGAAAGGTTCAAGAAAAACGACAGTTAGGCTATCTATACAATAATTACCAATATTGAATGAATTGTAATAATCCAGTAAATAAGCAATTATTATTGCAATTCTATGAGTTTATGAAAAGAACTGATACTTCAAAAAGGTATCAAATATAACTTGAAAGCAATAATAGCTTTATTAGATTTCTTGGATCATCAATTTGCTTATATGAAGTAAAAAGTCAAATTATATTATTTTTAGATATCAAGACAGAGTACTGAGGAAGATCCAGATAAATGTTGGATTACAACATGGAATGTTATCTTGGAAGAATAAAATACTTTTTTAGATGAATGTTTAATTGAAAGGATAAAGAAGTGATGATGTCCATTTTTCTGAATGGAAAACATATAATGCAAAGATAAAGAAAAAGAAGACAGAGTAATCAAAACAAAAAATATATTTTATTAGTATTCCCAGTGAAATGTTCATTTACAAAATGAAAAAATTATGTATATGTTGAATATATAGGATTTGTTATTCTATCTATAAAAAATTTAAACAGTTTTGAATTGAGCTGTTTCATGTGGCTTTAATTTGTCCCATATCAGTCCAAATGTTATTCCCAAAATAATCCAGAAGACAGTCATTGTCAACATACTCATTATTCTAAATCCATTTACTAAGTCCATTGGAACAGTTATCTCATCGGTATTTGGTGGGATTGCAATAAATGCTCCAACCATTATTCCTGCGTATATAAATGAAACTGCAAGTAATTTAAACAATGGTTTTAAATTTATTTTATTGTAGATGATGGATAATCCTAATGCAGTAAAACCAGATATTAAAATAAATGAAATAAACAAAGATTGTCTGTAGTTTATTGTATCAGGATCTCCTACTGTTGGAGGATTTGCAGGATATTTAATTGCTGGAATCATAAAAATAACTAACCATATTATTCCTGATAGCACAAGAGCTTTCTTCACGTTAGAACCTGGAATAATTCTTCTGCCAAAAACAAATACTATTCCTAATAAAGAGCCAAATGCCATACCTAATATTGTACCAGCTACTACTTCTCCACCTTTTTGCCAGAAGCGATAATTAGCATGTTCAACTGGATTTATCTCTTCTCCGGCTGTTATTGAATGTTGTACTTCTATTCCTATTGCTCTATCTAAATAAGGCTCTACTATTACAAGATTGACAAGGCCTAAAACTGTTCCTGCAATAGCACCAGAAATTAGAGAGACAATAAGAAAAGATAAACTATCCATGATTATCACAAAACTATAAAGTTAATGACATGGAAATCCTGCTGCATGTCTCATATCATGTGAGAATTCATGAATCCAAAGATCGTTATATGCTTGCTCTCCTTGAATAAGACTAAAGAGCTGACCTTGATCATATCCTACAATAAATAAACTAAATGCTAATATGAATATCAATAATCCTATAGCAGCTTTAGGAATTTTAGTCTCTGAAATCTGTATCTGTTTTCGAAAAGACATTATTATTGAATCTTAATAAATTACTAATATATAAAGGGTTGTATAGAATATCCAACAGATGTGATAGAATACATTTACATACAACCAATTAGTATATCATCTTAAATTTACTAATGCATACATATGTTAAACTGTTGGAAAAGGTTGTTGATACAGATATGCCATCCAGACCAGTTTCATTTAATATAGTTCATATATTCAAAGCTTTACAACTTGCAAAAATAAATGGACACATAAGTAGAGACTTACTTCGCAAAGAGCTATCTTTAGGAGATGGATCTGTTAAAACATTAATCAAACATCTTAAGATGACAAATATGATAAAAACTAGCAATGCAGGTACAATTTTAACTGAAAAAGGAGAAAAAATTATCTCACATCTATTGTCTTGTATTCCTAATGAAACTGGTATACAAAAGAGTTCTATAACAATCGGAAAATTCAATTATGTTGTATTAGTAAAAGATATGGCAGATGCAATAAAATCTGGAATAGAGCAAAGAGACATAGCTATTAAAGCAGGAGCAATAGGAGCTACTACATTGATATTTCAGAATGGCATTTTTTTAATTCCTGGAACAAATTTTAATGCATTAAGTGAAGAACCACAGATACAAAAAAAACTAATTGAAAGTTTGCATCCTGAAAATGGTGATGTAATAATTATAGGAAGCGATCATAAAAGTAAGAAAATTGCAGAGATTGCTACAAAATATGCTGCACTTTTCACCATTATTAATCATGTTAAACATTAATAGCTTAATTATGTCTAATTATAGCAACAATGAAATTTCAATAGGTGTAGTTAATAA